>NZ_JBGQOJ010000005.1:0-191519 GCF_052119585.1 Pseudogemmobacter sp. W21_MBD1_M6
GGCAAAAGCCCCGTGGCCTTCGAACGAAAGGCCGCTTAACATGAGCACCTGACCGGAACGAAACCGGTGCAGGTCCACTCTCTCTCGACCTCCAAACCCGTCACGGGCCGGGACGGCACCCCTCTGACTCTCCGGCCACTCGGCTGCGCGGGTCTCGAGCGGGGAAGGGGCGCGCGACGCGGCAAGCCGGTGCAGCGTTTCCGGGCGGATATGCGTGTACCGGCGCAGCATTTTCCAATCCTTGTGGCCAGTGACCAGCGAGACCTGTTCAATGGCGAAGCCGGCCTCGAACAGGCGGCTTGTGCCCTCATGGCGTAGATCGTGGAAATGCAGGTCCTTCACGCTGACCTCGACGCAGGCGCGCCGGAAGGCCGTTCCGACCGATTTCGAGTTGTAGGGAAAGATCCGGCCCCTTGCGTGCCCGAGTTCCTTGGCCTGTTCGGTGACCAATGCCCAGGCATCGAACCCCGTGGCGGCGAAGAGTGGGATCCGCTGGTCGTTTCCGGTCTTGTTGCGCGGGTCCTTCCTATCGCGGATCATGAGCATCCGGCGGTCGACGTCGAGATCGGTCCATGCGACGCGGCAGATCTCATCGAGCCGCATCGCCGTGGCCACCGCGAACTTCACGATCCGTGTCATCGGCAGGGTCAGGCGTTCGTTGTCATCGAAGCAACGGATGAGGCGGTTCAGCTCGTCCGTGGTGGGGCGACGATCCCGCTCTGTGCCCTTGCCGATAAGGCCGAGCCGCTTGAGCGCGACACGCGCCAGATCAACGGGTTCCGGAGAGATGTCGAGGCCGTGCACGGCTGCCGCATGGGTGATGATCATCTTGATCACGCCGATATCGATGCTGAGGGTCACCGGACCGGCGCCTTGATCGGCGCGCATCTTGCCGTAGTCGATCAGCTTTTGCCGGTCGAGGTGCCCGATCTTCTCCTTGCCCAGATCGCGCTTGAGCGTCTTGAGCGTGGCGGCCTTGCTGCGACGCGGCGGTTTGCCTACCTCGCACATATCGATTATGTGAAGATCGATGAGATCGCCGAAGGTGGTCAGGCGGGAGACGGACGACTTGTTCGGCGCCAACCCCTGATCCACCCGGGTCTCCGCTTGGCGGGCCCAGCGATGGGCATCGTCGCGACGGAGAAACGTCTCGCTCGCGTAGCGGCCCTTTCGTCTGATCTGAACCCGGTAGGCACCGGAGGGGAGTTTGGTGATGGAGGCCATTTTCGTGTGCGCTGTGTGTGCAATGAGTCGTCGTAGAGGGGCAAATTCGGGGATATTGGGGCGTATTCCAGCGTAGCAACATCCGCCGTCAACAGTTTGAAGATAAACAAAAAATGCAAATAAATCAACACGCTAGATTGTCTACGGCCCCGATGATGGACTGGACCGACCGGCATTGCCGCTATCTGCACCGCCTTATGTCGCGCAATGCGTTGCTTTACACCGAAATGGTCACCGCCCCCGCGCTTGTGCGGGGCGATGCGCGGCATTTGTTGCGCTTTGATCCTGCCGAACAGCCGGTCGCCTTGCAGCTTGGCGGGTCTGACCCCGTCGAGCTTGCGCAGGCGGCGAGAATGGGCGCGGACGAGGGGTATGCCGAGATCAATCTGAATGTCGGCTGTCCTTCGGACCGTGTGCAATCGGGGTGCTTTGGTGCGATTCTGATGCAGCGTCCGGCGCTGGTTGCCGAGTGTGTGTCCGCGATGATCGGGGCGCAGGGCGTCGAGGTGACCGTCAAATGCCGGATCGGGGTCGATGACCAGAACCCGGCAGATGTGCTGCCCGACTTTCTGGCGCGGGTCAGCGCGGCGGGCGTCAACCGGTTCCAGATCCATGCCCGCAAGGCGTGGCTGCAAGGGCTTAGCCCCAAGGAAAACCGCGATATTCCGCCGCTGGATTATGATCTTGTAATCGCGATGAAGGCGCTGTTTCCGCATCTGCATCTGTCGGTCAACGGCGGGATCACCACGCTGGATCAGGCCAGGGGGTTTCTGGACAGGGGGCTTGATGGCGTGATGATCGGGCGGGCGGCCTACCACACACCGGCCGACATTTTGCTGGGCGCCGACCGTCTGATCTATGGCGACACCCATGCCACGACGGCAGAGGCGGTCGTGCACGCGATGCTGCCCTACATCGAGGCGCATCTGGCGTCGGGTGGCAAGCTGGGGCAGGTGACGCGGCATATGTTGGGGCTGTTCGCGGGCAAACCCGGCGCACGCGGCTGGCGGCGCATTCTGTCCGAAGAGGGGCACAAGGACGGGGCGGGTCCCCATACCGTTCTGGCCGCGCTGGCAGCGGTGACCGACCTGCAAGAGGCCGCCGAACTCTGACCCCCGCAACCTGACCCCGCGTCGCTTTGGCATTGAAGCAGGGCGCGAAACCCGATTTACCATATCAAAACCTGAATGGAGGGGCCGATGCCCGATTTTGCGACACTTGCGCCCCTGGTGGCACTGCTTTTGACGATTGGTGCGATTGCCGGAATTCTGGCGGGGCTTTTGGGGGTCGGTGGCGGCATCGTGCTGGTGACCGCGTTTTTCTATGCCTTCGGTTCGCTGGGCTATGACAGCGCCTATCTGATGCAGATCTGTCTGGCGACCTCGTTGGCGACGATCGTCGTCACCTCTATCCGGTCTGTTCTGTCGCACGCGAAAAAGGGTGTCGTGGATTGGGCTATCCTGAAAAGCTGGGCGCCCGGCATTGCGGTGGGTGCGATCCTTGGTGTGCTGATCGCGGCCTCGCTGAAATCCTCGACGTTGCAGGCAATTTTCGGCGGTCTGGCCATGCTGATCGGGCTGTATATGGCGTTCGGACGCGCCGATTGGCGGTTGGGCGATGCGATGCCCAAAGGGATCAGACGCGCGATCATTTCGCCGGTCATCGGGTTTCTGTCGGTGCTGATGGGCATCGGTGGCGGGTCGATGGGGGTTCCGCTGATGACGCTTTATGGCCGCCCGATCCATAGCGCGGTGGCAACTGCCGCAGGGTTTGGCCTGTTGATCGCGGTGCCGTCGGTGATCGGTTTTCTGCTGGTGCAGATCCCTGTCGATGTGCGTCCGCCCTTCACGCTGGGCGCGGTGAACATCCCCGCGTTTCTGATTGTCATCTCGATGACGTTGCTGACCACGCCTTTGGGCGTCAGGATGGCGCATTCGATGGACCCGAAGCCGCTGAAGCGGGTCTTTGCCGTCTTCCTGATCCTTGTGGCGCTGAACATGCTGCGCAAGGCGTTCATGTAGGCGAATAGGGCGTCTTGCCGCGGCCTAGCTTTGTGCCAGACGCCCCGCACGGCCCCCACGGCGCTTCGCGATACGCGATGCGCGTGTTGGCAATTCGTCCATCAGGGCGGCGCGTGCCTCGTTGGTCATGCGCGACCATGCGGTGATCTCGTCGATAGAGCGCAAGCACCCCGTGCACAGCCGCTCTGCCGGATGGATCACGCAGATCTTGATGCAGGGCGACTGGACTTCGTCGCGTTTCCAGATGTCGTCGGTCATGTCGCTCGCCTTATGTGACCCATGCGGTCCAGCACACCTTGCAAGATATACCCCGCCGCCACATGATCAATGACCTCGCTGCGACGTTTTCGCGACGTATCCGCCTCTAGCAAGGCGCGTTCGGCGGCGACGGTCGACAACCGTTCGTCCCAATAGCCGATCGGCAGCTCGGTCAGCCGCGACAGGTTGCGGGCAAAGGCGCGGGTCGATTGCGCGCGCGGGCCTTCGCTGCCGTCCATGTTGCGTGGCATCCCAAGGATGAACCCGCACAGGTTTCGGTCGGCGGCGATTTCCAACAGACGCGCGGCGTCCAGCGTGAATTTCTTGCGCCGCACGGTTTCCAGTGGCGTCGCGATGGACATCAACGTGTCCGACACCGCAACGCCGATGGTTTCCGTCCCCAGATCAAGCCCGCCGATGGCGCGGTAGGCGGGCAGGGCCAGCGCGAATTCCTCTGTCGTCTCGAAGATCACTGCGCCACACCTGCCTGAACCGCGGCGGCGTGGATCGTGGCCAGTGCGGCCTCGTTTCCGGCAAACACCGTCTGCGCCTCTGTCCAGATCCTGCCGGCCTGACCGGTTTCGCCCAGCACGCCATAAGCCCCCACCAGCCGCGCCCATTCCTCGGGCGAGCCACCCGATGTGGCGAGACGGTCGGACAGGCCCGCCACCATGCCGCGGATCATCTCCGTGCGGTCCGCGTCGGTCATCTGCCCTGCGGCCTGAATATCCGCCGCATCTGGCCCTTTCAGGCCCGTGACGGGCGGCAGAGTGTAATTCACACCGGCCCGCACCGCGATATCCTCGATCTGGTCGCGGATCGCGGGCACCCAGAGATCATCGGGTGCGCTGTCGTCCAGCAGGGCGCGCCACAGGCGGAACGACAGGTCGGGGCGGTCGACCTGTGCGAACATCAGACCCGAATAATACCGCGCCGTGCCGTTGGTCTGGTCGCGTTGCAGCGCCTGTGTCAGCGCGCGCTCCGCCTCGGGGGACACATAACCGCCCGCAGCCATGATCTGCATATCCGCCAAATCGGCAAAGTCTTGCGCCGTGGCGACATCGCCCTTTAGCGCGATCACGCGCTCTTGTGCGCGGTAGGCCTCGATGTAATTGCCAAGGGCGGCCTCGTTTCCGGCCAGCAAAAGCTGCCCCTGAAGGTCGTCGGGGCGATCCGCCACCGCCTTGCGCAGCTTTTCGACCAGCGCGACATAGGACGGGTCACGCTGTGGAACGGGCAGCTGGCGGGCGGCCTCTAACTCTGCCACGGCCTGCAGGGGCCGGGTTTCGCGGGCAAGGTTGCTGGCGGCAAGCCGTTCAGCCATAGGAAGATCGGGATAGCCCGGCGCACCTGTGAAGGTGTAGGTGACGAAGGCGCCGCCGACCACGACCCAAAGCGCCAGCGCCGCCATCCCGATGGACATGGACCGTGGCACGGGCGTCTCTGCCACATCCGCATGCAGGGCGCGGTCGGCGTCCAGAATGCGGCGGGACACTTCCAGCCTTGTGCGTTCGGCGTCGACGCTGGACATCACGCCGCGCGCCTCGTCGCGGTCCACCTCTTTCAGCTGGTCGCGGTAGACCTGAAGATCATAGGCGGCGGCGGGGTCGGCAATGTCGCGACGGCGCAACAAAACCTGCGCCAGCATACCCGCCACCGCCACCGCCAATGCGCCTGCTACGGCCCAAAATATCCAGTTTTCCATGTCGCCTCCGGTCAGTTCCCCTCCCATGTATAGTCCCGCGGGCCGTCGCAAAAGGTCCATTCGGTCGCAGGTGGTCTCGCGGCCGGTTTTGCGACACGGGGATTCCGACCCTTGTCGCAATTTTCCAATAGAGTGCCGCGCATGGAAGGGGGTAGGGTGGCGCCACATCGCACAACAGACTTGCGGGACTTCCCCCGCCCCAGCCGGATTCGTTTGCCCATGAAACGCTACTCTGCCTTCGCCATCGCCAAAGAGGCCATCCGCTATCATACCGGGTGGGAAAAGGCGTGGCGCTCGCCTGCGCCAAAGGCGAAATACGACGTTGTCATCATCGGGGCCGGGGGGCACGGTCTGGCGACGGCCTATTACCTTGGCAAGAACCACGGCATCACCAATGTGGCGATCATCGAAAAGGGCTGGCTTGGCGGCGGCAACACGGGGCGCAACACCACGATCATCCGCTCGAACTACCTTCAGGATCCTTCTGCTGCGATCTATGAAAAGGCGCGGTCGCTGTATGAAACCATAAGTCAGGACCTGAACTATAACGTCATGTTCAGCCCGCGCGGCGTGATGATGCTGGCGCAGACCCAGCACGAGATCCGTGGCTACCAGCGCACGGCACATGCCAATATGCTGCAAGGGGTGGAAACCCAGTTCATCGGGCCGGAAAAGGTCAAGGAACTGTGCCCGATCATGAACATCGACGGCCCCCGCTACCCCGTGCTTGGTGCCCTGTGGCAGCCGCGCGGCGGCACGGCGCGGCACGATGCGGTGGCCTGGGGTTATGCGCGGGCCTGTTCGGACATGGGCATGGACATCCTTCAGCAATGCGAAGTGACCGGCGTGCGCACCGAGGGCGGCAAGGTCGTCGGCGTCGATACCACCAAGGGCGCGATCGCCTGCGGTAAGGTCGGCATCGTCGTGGCGGGGCACAGTTCCGTTCTGGCGGAAATGGCGGGCTTCCGTCTGCCGGTTGAATCGCTCGCGCTTCAGGCGCTGGTGTCGGAACCGATCAAGCCCTGCATGGATGTGGTCGTGATGGCCAATACCGTGCACGGCTATATGTCCCAGTCCGACAAGGGCGAGATGGTCATCGGCGGCGGCACCGACGGCTATAACAACTATACCCAGCGCGGCTCTTTCCACCACATCGAGGAAACCGTGCGCGCCCTGATCGAGACCTTCCCGATGATCAGCCGCCTGAAAATGCTGCGCCAGTGGGGCGGGATCGTGGATATGACCGGCGACCGCTCGCCGCTGATCTCGAAAACGCCGGTGGGCAATGTGTTTGTGAACTGCGGCTGGGGCACGGGCGGCTTCAAGGCGATTCCGGGGTCTGGCTGGGCCATGGCCGAACTGGTCGCCAAGGGCGAACCCGGACCGCTGGCGGCGGCCTTTGACATGAACCGCTTCATCGAGGGGCGGTTCATCGACGAAAGCGTCGCCGCAGGGGTGGCGCATTGATGCGGAACTTTTCCATCGCAGGTCGCGTTAAGGATATGTCACATAACATATCGGAGACGGACAAATGGCAGACGGCAACAACAGCGGCGGTAACGGCACGCTTATCTTCATTGTCGGTGGATTGGTCGTCGCAGTGGGCGTGCTGTTCTACGTCCTGTCCGGCGGGGATGTTCCCGGTGTCGCGACGGGCACCGGCACCACCAACATCACGGTCGAGGCACCCCAGGGCGGCAGTGCGACGGCGGGCGCGACCGCTGAAGGCGCAGATGCAGGCGCAGACACCGGAACAACAGGCGCGGCGGCAGACGCCACGACTGCACCCGCAGGCAACTGATCAGGGCGGATCTGCCGCCGGTCGGTGGCGGGTCCGGCCCCATGATCCCGACACAAGGACTCTGGGACAATGGCAAACGAAAACAACCGCAATACCACCGCACTCGCGTTTATCGTCGGCGCACTTGTCGTCGTCGTGGCAGTGCTTGCCTACTTCATGCTGGGCGGCGACGTTCCGGGTGATACCACTGACATCAAAATCGAATTGCCCAACATTCAAACCAACTGAACCTACCCCTGAAACACGCCGGTCAGGCGGGCGCTTTGGTGCGTCCGCCTTTCCTGTGTCTGGAGCCCTGCAATGCTGATCCTTGAATGCCCCTATTGCGGCGTCCGCGCCGATGAAACCGAACTGCACGCGGGCGGGCAGGCGCATCTGAAACGCTTTGGTCCGGGGTCTTCTGACGAAAGTTTCGAGGACTACATGTTCATGCGCAAGAACCCCAGGGGGGTGCATTTCGAGCGTTGGCGGCATGTGAACGGCTGCGGCAAGTGGTTCCTTGCGGCGCGGTCCACCACCACACTGGAGGTGTTCGGCACCTATAGCGCGCAGACGACAGAGCCGCCAAAGGCCATTGTCGACGCGATCACCGCAAAATTTCCCGCATGGGAGGGCTATAAATGAGCACTCGTCTGTCCACTGGCGGCCGCCTTCTGAACCGCGGCAAATCCATCGAATTTACGTTTAACGGCAAACGGCTGAAGGGGTATGAGGGCGACACGCTTGCCTCTGCCTTGCTGGCCAATGACCAGATGCTGGTTGGCCGTTCGTTCAAATACCACCGCCCGCGCGGCGTCGTGGCATCCGGTGCCGAAGAGCCCAACGGTCTGGTCAATCTGGGGCAGGGCGGCACGTTCGAGCCGAACCAGCGCGTCACAACGACAGAACTGTTCGACGGGTTGCAATCGACCTCGCAGAACCACTTTCCCAGCCTTGAATTCGACGTCGGCGTGGTGAACAACTATGCCGCGCGGTTCCTGCCGGCGGGGTTCTATTACAAGACCTTCATCCATCCGCGCGCCGCATGGAAACATGTGTTCGAACCGATCATCCGCAAATCCGCCGGTCTGGGCAAAGCCCCCAAAGACCGCGACGCCGACCGCTACGAGCATTTCCATGCCTTCGTTGACGTTCTGGTCATCGGCGGCGGCATCGCGGGCCTGCAGGCGGCAAAAGCGGCAGGCGAGGCGGGCGCGACGGTTCTGATGGTCGAGCAGACCGCGCATCTGGGCGGTCGTGCCCCTGTGGATGGTGCCGTGATCGACGGGATGCCTGCGGATGATTGGGTGAACATCACCCGTGAAGCCATTGAGAAGATGGATAATGTCACGATCCGAACCCGCACGATGGGCGCGGGTGTCTATGACCACGGCTATGCGCTTGCCTACGAGCGGCTGACCGACCACGCCCCCGCAGCGGACCTGCCGCGTCATCGGTTGTGGAAGATCCGCGCGGCGCAGATTGTCACTGCGACCGGCGCGATAGAGCGGCCCTTGTCCTTTGCGGGCAACGATATTCCGGGCGTGCTTCTTGCCGCCGCAGTGCGCGATTATGTGGTGAATTTCGGCACGTCTCTTGGGGATCGAACCGTTGTCGTCACCAACAATGACGACGCCTACCGCACGGCCATCGCCTTGAAGCAGGCGGGGCTGGAGGTGCCTGTGATCCTTGATGCCCGCGCGGTGGCGGACGGGGAACTGCCCACCGCCGCCCGTGCCCTTGGCATCCGCGTCGAGACCGGCAAGGGCATTGCCCGCGTCAAAGGCGGCAAGCGCGTGACCGCTGTCGCGATCTGTGCGCAGGCCGGCGAAGGGGCCGCGCTGGAAGAGATCGCCTGCGATGCGGTCGCGATGTCCGGCGGCTGGTCTCCGGTGGTGCATCTGTGGTCCCATTGCGGCGGCAAGCTGACATGGGACGAGGCGCAGGCGCATTTCCGCCCCGACGCAACCCGCGCCCCCACGGGCGCAAAGGGAGAGGCATTTGTGATTGCCGCAGGGATCGCCAATGGCGCGATGACCACGGCGGATGTTCTGGCCGATGCCGATGCGGCGGGTAAGGCGGCGGCACGGGCTGCCGGATTCACCCCCAAGACATCGCATGTTCCAGCGGCAGAGACGGTGCAGGAGGCACCGATGGCCCCCGTCTGGATCATGCCGCAGGGCGCAAGCATCCAGTTGCGGTCGAAAATGTGGCTGGACTATCAGAACGACGTAAAGGTCGCCGACGTGCAGCTGGCCGCCCGCGAAGGGTTCGAAAGCGTCGAACACACCAAACGCTATACCACGCTTGGTATGGCGACGGATCAGGGAAAGTTAAGCAACATCAATGGTCTGGCGGTGCTTGCTGACAGCCTGAACATGGGCATTCCGCAGGTCGGCACCACCACCTTCCGCCCGCCCTATACCCCCATTTCCATGGGGTCTATCGGGGGCGAGGCGCGCGGTGAGATCTTCCAGCCGCTGCGCAAGACCCCGATGCACGCCTGGCACGAGGCGCATGGCGCCTATTGGGAACCCGTGGGTCACTGGCGCCGGACCTATTGCTATCAAAATCCCGGTGAAAGCATCCATGATGCCGTGACCCGCGAGGTGAAGAACACCCGCCAAGCCCTTGGTTTGCTGGACGCATCCACGCTGGGCAAGATCATCGTCAAAGGCCCCGACGCCGGCCGGTTCCTTGATATGCTCTACACCAACATGATGAGCACGCTGCCGGTTGGCAAATGCCGCTATGGGTTGATGTGTTCGGAAAACGGGTTCCTGTCGGATGACGGTGTGGTCGCGCGGATCGACGAGGACACATGGCTGTGCCACACCACCACCGGCGGCGCGGATCGCATCCATGCCTGGATGGAGGACTGGTTGCAGTGCGAATGGTGGGACTGGAAGGTCTACACCGCCAATGTGACAGAGCAATACGCGCAGATTGCCGTGGTCGGCCCCAATGCCCGCAAGGTGCTGGAAAAGCTGGGCGGCATGGACGTGTCCAAGGAAACGCTGCCCTTCATGACATGGGCGGATGGCACCCTTGGCGGGTTCGAGTGCCGCGCCTACCGGATTTCGTTCTCGGGCGAGCTGTCCTACGAGATCGCCGTGCGCGCGTCTGACGGATTGGCCTTCTGGGAGGCGTTGATGGTGGCAGGGGCAGAGTTAGGCGTGATGCCCTATGGCACCGAATGCCTGCACATCCTAAGGGCCGAAAAGGGCTTTATCATGATCGGGGACGAGACCGACGGCACCGTGATCCCGCAGGATTTGGGGTTGGGCTGGGCGATTTCGAAAAAGAAAGAGGACTATCTGGGCAAGCGCGCGCAGGAACGGCCGCATATGACCGACCCGAACCGGTGGAAGCTGGTCGGGCTGGAAACACTGGACGGATCGGTTATTCCCGACGGCGCCTATGCGGTCAGCGCGGGGCATAACGCCAACGGCCAGCGCAACACCGAAGGGCGCGTCACCTCGACCTATTATTCCCCGACGCTGGACCGGGGCATCGCGATGGGTCTGATCCATCACGGTCCCGACCGGATGGGCGACGTGGTGGAGTTTCCGAAACTCGACGGCACCGTTGTGAAGGCGAAGATCGTTGATGCTGTGTTCTTTGATAAGGACGGGGAGAAGCAAAATGTCTAACGCTGTCAGTGCGTTGAACGGCAAAGCTGCCACAGGTTTCGCACAGGTGGCGGACAAGGGGCTGTGCGGGATGATCACCCTGCGCGGCGATCTTGCCTCGGCCCCTGTGAAAAAGGCGGTCAAGGCGGCGGTGGGCATGGAGGTGCCGGGCCAGCGTGCCATCCTTGGGGACGGCGACAAGGCCGTCGCGTGGATGTCGCCGGATGAGTTATTGCTGATGGTGCCCTACGCCGACGCCGCAGCGACGCTTGCCGCCGTCACAAAGGCGCTTGGCAATGCGCATGCGCTGGCGATCGATGTGTCCGACGCGCGCGCGGTGATGACCGTGACGGGCGACGGCGCGGCCGAGGTGCTGGCCAAGGTCTGCCCCGTTGATCTGTCGCCCGCGACATTCAAGCCGGGCGAAGTGCGCCGCACCCGTCTGGCGCAGGTCGCCGCCGCGATCTGGATGTCGGGCGAGGGTGAATTCACCCTGGTCTGTTTCCGCTCTGTCGCGGATTATGCCTTTGGTGTATTGTCGACGAGTGCTGCAAAAGGGTCCGAGGTCGGGTATTTCTGATCCGACGGACGGGCAGGGGTTGACCTTGGCCGCCCGTGCCCTCCATCTAGCACACGTAATTTTTGCACCAACAAGGGGGCTGACCAATGGCTTTTGAACTTCCCGATCTTCCCTATGCCCACGATGCGCTTGCTGCACATGGCATGTCTGCGGAAACATTCGAATATCACCACGATATCCACCACAAGGCCTATGTCGACAACGGCAACAAGCTGATTGCCGGGACCGAGTGGGAAGGCAAATCCGTCGAGGATATCATCACCGGCACATATGCCGCCGGGTCCGTTGCGCAGAACGGCATTTTCAACAATGCCTCGCAGCATTGGAACCACGCCCAGTTCTGGACCATGATGGGCCCGAACGGCAAAACCATGCCCGGTGCGCTTGAAAAGGCGATCACTGACGCTTTCGGTTCGGTTGCCAAGTTCAAGGAAGATTTCGCCGCGGCTGGCGCGGGCCAGTTCGGCTCTGGCTGGGCATGGCTGGTTCAGGACAAGGACGGCAGCCTGAAGGTCACCAAGACCGAGAACGGCGTCAACCCGCTGTGCTTTGGTCAGACCGCACTTCTGGGCTGCGACGTATGGGAGCATTCCTACTACATCGATTTCCGCAACAAGCGTCCGGCCTACCTGACCAACTTCCTCGACAACCTTGTTGACTGGGAAAATGTCGCGTCCCGCCTTGCCTGAGGTTGATGGTGTCGGGCCTTGACCTGACCCGGAAAAGAAGCACGCCCCGCAGGTCAATCTGCGGGGCGTTCTGCATTGAAGTGGCGCGGATGAATCTGCGATCCGGCGATAGGGCGGGCCAATGAACGAAGCGACCAAAGGCATTCTTGCGATGATTGCGGCCTGCACTGTCTGGGGGCTGTCGGCGCTGTATTACAAGATGATCGCCCATGTTCCGCCCCTGGAGGTTCTGTCGCATCGCACGCTGTGGTCGTTGGTGTTTTTCGGCGTCGTGCTGGCCGTTCAGGGGCGGCTGGGGCAGATCGGAGCGATCCTGCGCAACGGGCGCACGCTGGGCGGTGTGGCGCTGGCCGCGTTGATGATCAGCGGCAACTGGTTTCTGTTCATCTTTTCGATCCAGATCGGTCATGCGGTCGAGGCAAGCCTTGGCTATTACATCTTTCCGCTGGTGTCGGTCATTCTGGGCGCGGTTTTTCTGCGCGAAAGTCTCAATGCGTTTAAATGGGTCGCGGTTGCCCTGGCGGGCGTGGCGGTGACGGTTTTGACCCTTGGTCTGGGGGTGCCGCCCTGGATCTCTTTGGCGATTGCGCTGACCTTCGGCTTTTACGGGCTGATCAAGAAACAGGTCGCTGCGGGGCCGGTGGTGTCGGTCACGACCGAGGTGCTGCTACTGGCCCCTTTGGCCGGGGTCTGGTTGTGGGGCGTGCACACGCAGGGCTGGACAGGGATCGCGGGGCGGACCGGGGCTGCGTTCGGCAGCAATTGGCACGACAGCCTGATCCTGATGGTGTCGGGCCCGCTGACCGCGCTGCCACTGATCCTGTTCAGCTATGCGTCAAAGCGGGTGACGATGGCGACGATCGGGCTGGCGCAATACGTCAACCCGACGTTGCAGTTCCTTGTCGCGACGCTGGCCTTCCATGAGCCGTTTACCTTTTGGCACGGGCTCGCCTTTCCGCTGATCTGGGCGGCGCTGGCGCTTTATTCGGCGGAAACCCTGCGTCAGGACAGGGTCTTGCGCAGGGCGGCTGTCAGGGCGGGCACATCGGGCAGAACGGTGACATAGGTTTTCAACGTGCCCTCGGCAAAGCCTTCGGCGATGACGTGATCCATAAGGTCGACCAGCGGGTTCCAGAACCCGTCGGTGTTCAGCAGGTAGATCGGCTTTTGGTGCAACCCCAGTTGCCGCCATGTCAGCACTTCAAAAAACTCGTCCAGCGATCCGGCCCCGCCCGGCAGCACCACGATCGCGTCGGAATTCATGTACATGACCTTTTTGCGCTCGTGCATGTTTTCGGTTACGATGAACTGTGTCAGGTCGCGTTTGCCCACCTCGCGGTCCAGCAGATGCGCGGGGATCACGCCAAAGGTCTGGCCCCCCGCCGTTTGCGCCGCCCGCGCGACAGTGCCCATCAGCCCGACATCGCCCGCGCCATAGACCAGTCGCCAGCCTTCCTGCGCCAGAACAACGCCAAGGTCGGTTGCGGCCTGAACGTAAGAGGCGCGGATGCCATTTCGCGATCCGCAATAGACGCAAATTGAGGGGCGGGACTGGGCCATTGATAAAATTCCATTCTGTGCGGGTTTCTTTGACCCCTGATAACGGGCTTGTTATGGTCAGTTCAAGCGCGCGCTATGCGGCGACGTGCGTAAGGGGATGACAAGATGACAAGCTGGTCCGGTCTGGGGATGAGCGGCAGAGTGCTGGCGGGCGGGCTGACCGCCGCGGCCATCGCTGTGGCAAGCTATTTACTGTTTCAATACAAGACGTCGCCGGTGCCTTTGCCGGTGGCCGACATTGCGCCGTTGGCGGCTCCTCCAGCCATGGTCGAGGCACCCGTTGCGGTGCCCGCAGACAGCCCTGCTGCGGCAGCGCCCGCAGCGGCCCCTGCACCGAAGGTGGTCGCGGGGGCAGACAAGACCCCGCCCGCATTCGACGTGGTGCGGATCGACGCGGCGGGGAATGCGTTGGTTGCGGGGCGGGCGATGGCCGGTTCGGCGGTCGCCGTGCTGATGGACGGGGCCGAGGTCGCGCGCGCAACGGCGGACGGGCAGGGCAAGTTCGTGGCCCTGTTCACTGCCGCCCCCGATGACGCGCCCCGTGTCGTGACACTGAGGATGGAAACGGACACGGACGCTGTCGCCTCCACCGAGAGCATTATCGTGGCACCGGTTGTTGTGGCCCCTGTCGTTGCAGAGGTCACAGTGCCGGAGGCTGTTGTGGACCAGACGAGAAGTGCCGCGCTGGCGGATGCCACAGAGCCTCCCACAGAGCCTCCCACAGAGCCTGCCACAGAGACGGTTGCAGAAACGGTTGCAGAGCCGCCCCCAACCCCTGCGGCCGAAGGCGTGGCAGCGGCAGATGCCGCACCAACAGCCGGGCTGCCCCCCCAAACCACACCTGCCACAGTCGAGACGCAAGCGCCTGTGGTGATCTTGGCGGATGACACCGGCCTGCGGGTTTTGCAGGCCCCTGGGGCGCAGCCCGATCGCGCCGATATCGCGCTTGATACCATCACTTATGATGCCGGGGGCGAGGTGACGCTGGCAGGGCGCGGCAAGAAATCGGCGCTTGTGCAGGTTTATCTGGACAACAAGCCGATCCGCAAAACTCGCATCACCGAAAGTGGCGATTGGAGCGCGGAACTGTCCGATGTCGCCTCTGGCATCTATGCCTTGCGGGTCGACCAGACGGACGAGGCGGGAAAAGTCACCAGCCGGATCGAGACGCCGTTCAAGCGAGAATCGGCAGAGGTTCTGGCCGAGGCCGCATCGGTTTCACCGTCCGATACGGACAAGTTGCCCGAAACGCGGATCAGCGTGGTCACGGTGCAGCCGGGCAATACGCTCTGGGCCTTGGCGCGCGACGCTTACGGCGAGGGACCGCTGTTCGTCCGTGTGTTCGAGGCGAACCGTGACCGCATCCGCGACCCAGATCTAATTTATCCCGGTCAGGTCTTTACCCTGCCTGAATGAGCCCCTCGAAGGCTGGCCGGCAGCGGGCAAGGCGCAAAAAAGGCGAGTATTTTTGCCGAGAAGATAAACGAGGGTTCAGGAAGGGCCACAGGCGCGTGCCGTCTCTGGCCTTTCCTGCTTTTGCCGCCTAGGGTCCGCGTGATCCTGGAGTGACCCGATGCGCCGCCTGACCCCTACCGATGCCAATCTGAACACCTCTGCCCGCCTGAGCGGTCTGCGGACGATCCGCCGTGTGGCGCCCTATCTTTGGCCGGCCGAGCATCCTTGGGTGAAACATCGGGTGGTCTGGGCGCTGCTTGCCCTGTTGCTGTCCAAGGTCATTGCGGTCACCACGCCGTTTTTCTACAAAGAGGCGGTGGATTCTCTGGCGCAGGGCAATGTCAGCCCTGTGTGGGTGATGGGAGCGGGCGCTGTGGGGCTGACCGTGGCCTATGGCATGGCGCGGCTGATGAGCGTCGGTTTCGCCCAGTTGCGCGACGTGATCTTTGCGCGTGTCGGGCAGCGGGCCCTGCGGCAACTGGCGCTTGAAACCTTTACGCATATCCACCGCCTGTCGATGCGATACCACATCACCCGCAAGACCGGCGGGCTGAGCCGGATCATCGAGCGCGGCGTCAAGGGCGTCGATTTCCTGCTGAGGTTCCTTTTGTTCAGCATCGGGCCGCTGGTTCTGGAACTGGTGATGATTTCGGCCATTCTGTTTGTGGTGTTCGATGTCTGGTATCTGGTCGCGGTGGTCGTCACGATTACGCTGTATGTCTGGTTCACCTTTGCGGTCACCGAATGGCGCGTGAAGATCCGCAAGGAGATGAACGATCAGGACACGGACGCGAACCAAAAGGCCATCGACAGCCTGCTGAATTTTGAGACGGTCAAGTATTTCGGCGCGGAAGAGCGCGAGGCCGCACGCTATGACAGCGCGATGGAGCGCTATGTGGCCGCGGCGCTGAAGACGAACTACACGCTGGCGTTCCTCAACTTCGGGCAATCCCTGTTGATCACCGCGGGTCTGGTGGTGGTCATGGTTCTGGCCGCAATCGGGGTGCAGAACGGGCAACTGACGGTGGGCGATTTTGTCATGGTCAATGCCTATATGGTGCAGATCACCATGCCTTTGAATTTTCTCGGGACGGTTTACCGCGAAATCCGGCAGGCGCTGATCGACATGGCCGATATGTTCGACCTGCTGGAACAGCCGTCAGAGGTGCAGGACAAGCCGAACGCGCCGCCCCTGAAGGTCACCGGGGGTGAGGTTGCCCTGCATAATGTGCATTTCGGTTACGACGCGGCGCGGCCCATTCTGAAGGGCGTCAGCCTGACGGTGAAACCCGGTCAGACGGTGGCGATTGTCGGGCCGTCCGGGTCGGGCAAATCCACCATCGGGCGGTTGTTGTTCCGGTTCTATGATGTGACCAGCGGCGCGCTGACCATCGACGGGCAGGATCTGCGCGACATCACCCAATCCAGCCTGCACGCGCAGATCGGGGTCGTGCCGCAGGACACGGTGCTGTTCAACGATACCGTTCTGTACAACATCGCCTACGGCCGCCCCGATGCAACCCCCGCCGAGATCGAGGAGGCCGCGAGGGCCGCCAAGATCCACGACTTCATCGTCAGCCTTCCCGAGGGATACAAGACCATGGTGGGCGAACGCGGGCTGAAACTGTCGGGCGGCGAGAAGCAGCGCGTCGGCATCGCGCGGACCTTGTTGAAGAACCCGCCGATCCTGCTGCTGGACGAGGCGACCAGCGCCTTGGATACCCAGACAGAGCGCGACATCCAGGACAGCCTGAAGATGATGGGCGAGGGGCGCACGGTGATCACCATCGCGCACCGTCTGTCGACAATCGCGGATGCCGACCAGATCATCGTGTTGGAAGACGGCGTCATCGTAGAGCGCGGCGTTCATGCCGATCTGGTGGATGCGGGCGGGCGCTACTCCGGCATGTGGTATCGCCAGCAATCCGAAGAGGAAGACGCGGCCTAGGCCGGCATCCGCCTGGCCCGCGTTCGCAGGGCCAGGCGGGTGCACTACTGATCGCCCGGTTCAGGTGCCGCTCTGGTTGGTGTTCTGGTTCGTATTCCTGTTCCTGTATTGCTGACCCGTCACCGGATCAACTGGATCGACGGGGGTAACTGCGGGGGGTGGTGTGACGGTGCCAGGTGCGCCCGACACGCCCGACGCAGGCATCGCTGCGGGTTGCGCGACCACACCCGCGATCAAAGGACAAAGCGGCAGGTCCGCAGTATACACGCCGCCGATCGGAACAGTGGGTGGGCGACACGACGGGTCGCCGTATTTGTTGAATACCGGCTCTGCATAAATCGGTTCCGGCGCCTTTGCAGGTGCGCACGCGGCAAGGATGGCCACCAGTCCAACCCCGAGGATTGCAGTGTGCTTTAATCTCATCATCTGTCCTTCCTCAAAACATCAACAGCGATCAGTGTGCTGATCACAGGAACAGCACTATCAGGTGTCTAGGTGCGTTGAATTGACCGTGATCAACACGCGCGTGCTGACCAAAGGCGGCCTGGAATCGGGGGAGCGGTATGTTTGTTTGATCCTTCCCGCCCTTCTTTGACTTTGGTCAATGCCGAACAGGCGGGGGCAGGCAAGGGTTGTAAATCGAGAGGGCCTGCGTGATCCCGTGCTGTCCGGGATATTTAGCAAAGGAGGGTCGTGCGTTGAAACAATCCCTATGGCTGGTTCTGGCCTTTTCCATACTGTCGCTGGCTGGCTGCGCAACCAATGGCACCTATCCTGTCAGTGGCGAAGTGTGCAGGCCGGATGATCCCGTTAAACAGCTTGATGCCAGCGATTGCCTACCGCCGGTTTAAGGGGGCGATTGGCAGGCCGTTGCAGGCCGCGATAACCGGGTGAGGGCAGCCTTGGCGGGTGGCCGGGATGCGGTGCGGTGTGGCGCGGAAGGGGCAGTTGTGGTTTTTAGTCCGCTGCTTTGCCATTCTTGGTTGGTTGGCGGAATTCTGAAAGAGAGCGAGCGAGGCTCAGCCAGTTCTCTGCGAAGCCTCGGCCCGCGTCCCCGACTGGAAAGCAGGTTTCCCCATCGTTTGCTTTTCGATCTGGATTTTCATAGGGATACCGTCCTTTGGAAAGCTCGGCATTTCCCGCGCGCCACTCTGAAATCCGGTCCAAAAGACCAAGCTGCTCTTCCGAAAGATGTTGTCGAAGACCGACTTTGTCTTCCTCTAAAAGCTTATCCAGTTGCGCGTTATGGCCATCGTATGCATGCGCCACATCTTCAAAATCCGGGCCTGACTCGTCCGAGACGGGGGATGCCGTATGGTCACACGAAACGATTTCAGGAAAAGTTCCGACGCGATGAAACTCAGGTGGTGCACGACATGCCAATTGGGAAAGGCAAGGAAGCCGGATTTTGCGCTTTCTTTTTCGTATACTACTTCTGCTGCATCGAGATATGCCATTGCAGCGTTATAGACTGGATTGGGCCCCGCCCCTGCCGATAGTTCATAAGTTTGAAGGGGCAAGATATTCTCCTGATAGAGCGCTCTTTATCAACGATGGGATACACCCGCGCTTGACTGCGTAAAGGCACCTTTTTATCGCTGACAAGCCCCGACCGAAGGCCGGGACTTGCGGTGTTGCTATTCGGCGGCGCGCAGGGGGGTGCTTTTGTTTGCGGCCTTCGGTTTGGCCCGCGACTTGGCCTTTTCCTTGGCGCGCTGGCCCTCGGTTTCTGCCAGATCGTGTTCCGGCTGGTCCCAAAGGATCGTCGGAGAGCCCACCTTGCGGGCCGCCTTGCCAAGCGCCAGATCCCGCGCCTGCGCACTGTCGCGTCCCAGCGATAGCGCCTTCAGGCGGTTGACAGAGCGGTAGGCGCCGGTTCCTAGCCAGATGCGCAGCGCCAGCATCGAGGGGGTGAAGACCAGCGTCAGAACCGTCGCGATGCCAAGGCCGAAAACCACGGCGGTGGCCAGCTGTTTCCACCACAGGGCAGTCGGGCTGTCGATGGAATAACCGCCGTTGATGAAGTCGAGCGAGAGGCCGAACATCATTGGCGCAAGGCCTGCCATCGTGGTGATCGTGGTCAGCAGAACGGGGCGGATGCGCTGTTCTGCGGTGCGCACGATTGCCTCTAGTCTGGGCATGTACTGGCTGAATTCCTGATAGGTGTCGATCAGCACAATGTTGTTGTTCACCACAATCCCCGCCAAGGCCACGATGCCGGTGCCGGTCATGATGATCGAAAAGGGCTGCTGCATCACCAGCATGCCAACCAGCACGCCCGCCGTGGACAGAACCACCGCCAGAAGCACCAGAACCGCGTTGTAGAAGCTGTTGAACTGCGCCAGCAGGATGATGAACATCAAGGCAAGCGCACCCGAGAACGCCTTCATCAGGAAGGCGCCTGATTCCGCCTGATCCTCTTGGTCGCCGGTCCATTCCCATGTGACGCTTGCGGGCAGGGGCTGGTCTGTGGTCAGCCAGCCGGTCAGGGCCGCGATCCGCTCGTTCGCGTTGATCGGCTCGCCTTTGTCGTTGGTCATGCCAGCGGTGACATCGGCCTTGACGTCAAAGTAGCGCTGTTGCCCGATCCGGTCGATCTGGCCCAGCTTGGCCACCGGCTTGCGGGTGATGAAGTTGGACAGGGGCACCAGCCCGTCGGCGGTGCGGACCTTCAGCGTGTCCAGCGTGGACAGAACGCGGTCCTGTTCGGGCAGGCGCACGCGGATCTCGATTTCCTCGTCCGAGGTATCGACGCGCATCGTGTCAAGCAAGATGCCGCGCGTCACCAGTTGCACCATGCCGCCGACGGTGGCCACATCCGCGCCGTAACGTCCGGCCTTTTCGACATCCACGTCGATCTGCCAGTCGATGCCGGGCAGGGGGCGGCTGTCCTCGATGTCTTTCAGGGCAGGGGTGCGTTCAAACCTGGCGCGCACCGTGGCGGCGGCGGTTTGCAGATCCTGCCAGTTGTCACCCTTCAGGCGCAGGTGCACAGGCTTGCCCGATGCGGGACCGCGTGACAGGTTCAGAATCTCTGTCTGTATCCCCGGAATCGTGGCCAGCGCGGCTGTCAGTCGGTCGATCACCAGATCGCCGTCGAGGTCCGCGTTGCCGGCGCGGTCTTCCCATGGGATCAGCTCGATCTGGATCTGGCCGATGGTGTCCAGCGGTTCCTGCGCACCGCCATTGTTCGAACTCAGCCCGCCCTTGCCGGCAAAGGCAAAGGCGTTGTCGATGCCCTTGATGCCCAGCACCCTGGCCTCTGCCTGCCGCACCAGATCGTCCTTTTCCGCAAGCGAGAGGTTGCCGCGGGCGCGGACATAGACGATGGCCTGCTCCGGCTCTGACTCGACGAAGAATTCAACGCCGTAGTTGTTCTTGCCGAAGTATCCGAAGGTGGTGACCACAAAGAAGACGACCGCGCCGATGGCGACAAGGGGCATGACCGGATTGCCGGTGATCAGCTTTATGAACCAGCCGAACGGGGTCCGCCGATAGCCCGCGTCGATCTTGCGCGGGGTGCGGTGTATTTTCGCGGCCCCCAACGTGATCGACGACAAAATTGCGCCGCCAAGGAACATCGCGGCACCGGGCAGCCATGCGGTTGCCGCAGGCAAAGGAGAGGTGCCGCCGAACAGATACCCCGGGTTCAGCGACTGCATCGCCCCCAGAAACACCAGATAGGCCGAGGGCACGACCAAAGCGGCCCGCACCAGCCACGGCAGCCCCATCAGCGCGTCAGACCCGTGACCGAACATGCGCGACATACGGCCCGCGACGCCGCCCATGACCGGCAGATAGATCAGCGCGACGACAAGGCTGGCGGACAGCACAAAAATCAGCGTGACGGGCAACATGCCCATGAATTGCCCCGGAACGCCCGGCCAGAACAGCATCGGCAAAAAGGCGCATAGCGTTGTGGCCGTGGAGGACACGATGGGCCAGAACATGCGCTTTGCGGCCTCGGTGAAGGCGTGCATCGGGCCGACGCCCTCCTGAATACGCTTGTCGGCGTATTCGACAACCACAATGGCCCCGTCCACCAACATGCCAACGGCCAGAATCAGGCCGAACATGACGATGTTGGAAATGCTGATGCCCATGATCGCCAGAAGCGCGAAACACAGCAGAAAAGAGGTGGGGATCGAAAACCCGACCAGAAGCGCAGAGCGGGTGCCCAGAGAGGCCAAGACCACGATCATCACCAGCGCGATGGCGGTCAGAACAGAGCCTTCAAGCTGCGATACCATCGAGGCGACCTGCCGCGACTGGTCGTTCGATGTGCCGACGCGGATCGCCGATTGCAGTTCCGCAGGCCATGTCGCGCGTTCCGCGTCCACCGCCGTTTTCACAAGGGCGGAGGTGTCGATCAGGTTATAGCCCTTCCGCTTGACCACTTGCAGGGCCACGGTCGTCTCGCCGTTGAACCGTGCGGTGCCGGTGCGGTCTTCGAAGGTCAGCCGGATGCGGGCCAGATCGCCCAGCACGACAACGCGGTCGCCGTTGGTCTTGACCGGCAGGTTGTAGATGTCCGTCACCTCGTTGAAGGACGAGGGGATCTTGACCGAAAACGCACCGCCGGGGGTTTCGACCTCGCCCGCAGCGATCAGCTGGTTGTTGTTGCGCACCACGCCGATCAGCTCTGCCGCGGTGACGTTGTAGGCCTCCAGACGCAGGGGGTCGATCTGGACCTCGACCATTTCGTCCCGCTCGCCCGCCAGACCGGCCTCCAGCACGGGCTCCAGCGCCTCAAGCCGGTCTTGCAGGCCCTTCGCTACGCGGATCAGCGTGCGCTCCGGCACAGCCCCCGTCAGGTTGACGATGATGATGGGGAATTCGGAAAAGTTGATCTCTGTGATCGAGTATTTATCGGCGCCTGCGGGGAATTTCCCTTCGGCGGTATTCATCTTGTCGCGCACATCGGCAAGGATCTTGGACTTGTCCCAGCCGAATTCGAATTCCAGCGCGACACCGGCGTAGTTTTCCGATGCCGTGCCGCTGATCTTTTTCAAACCGTCCAGATCGGACAGTTCTGTTTCCATGACCTTGACCAGCAGTTTCTCGCTGTCTTCGGCAGAAATACCGGGAAAGGGCACCGAAACGAAAAGCGCCGGAATTTCGATGTCGGGCTCGCCCTCTTTCGGCAGGACACTATAGGCATAGGCCCCGGCCACGATGGACAGGACGATAAAGGCAACCACCATCCGGGCGCGCGAGGCGGCCCAATCGACCAGTCCGGTCATTGCTGCGTCTCCTGCAATGTCACATCCAGTTTAACACCATCCGTGACGAAATCCTGCCCCACCACGATCACTTTTGCGGTCTCCGGCAGGCCGGTGACCCAAATGCCCTCGACGGTATCGCGCAGCGGGGTGACGGGCACGAATTCCGCACGGCTGTCATCGCTGGCGATCCGCACGCCGATTGCGCCCTCGTCATTCAGCACCATGGCCGATTGCGGCAGCAGATGCGCCTTAAGCCCGTTCGATGCGATCACGATTTCCGCCGTCTGGCCGTCGCGGATCGCAAGGTCGGCATTGGGCACCTGAATTTCCACGCGAAAGGTGCGGGTTGTCACATCGGCAGAGCGTGACAGGAATGTCACCCGCCCCGCGACCTGGGTTCCGGATGCCAGCCTTGCGCGGGCCATCGACCCTACATTGACCTTATCAACGTCGGTTTCGGGCACGAATCCCACCAGTTTGATCGGGTCAAGCTGGATCACATTGGCGCAAAGCGCACCGGGTTGCAGCAAGGACCCCAGTTCCGCCGTATCGGTTTCAAGCAGTCCTTCGAAGGGGGCGGCGATGGTCAGACGGCTGATTTCGGTCTGCGCGGCGGCCACACCGGCCTGCGCCGATTGCAGCGTCGCCTCTGCCGAGACCTTGCGCGTTTCCGAGGCAAATCCGCCCTCGGCCAGCTTGTTTGCGGCGACCGTGTTGATCGTTGCTTCGGCCAGCCGGGCCTGCGCCTCTGACAGCGACGCACCGCGCGTGCCGGGGTCCAGCTGGCACAGCGGCTCGCCCGCACTGACAAAGCTGCCCTTGCGCTTCGGCTCTGATATCACAAGGCCTGATGTTTCCGCGCGAACCTCGACGGCACGCGCGGCTTCGGTCTGGCCACGGACCAGAACCGCATTCTCGATGTCTTTCGCGGTTGAAACCATGGCTGCGACAAGAACCGCCTTGTTTGTGTCGGGTGCGGGCTGTTTTACCGGGGACGGCTGTTCTGCCTGCACCGCTTCGGGCGCGCCGGTGGTGGCAAATCCCAATAGGCGCTCGCGCTCGAACACCAGTAAATAAAGCGAGCCGGACACAAGAACGGCGATAAGAAGGGGAAGGAAACGCATCAAGGCCTCTTTGACAGTGCGTCAACCAGACGCCGTGAAATCTAAAATGCTGCATGAACCGACATACAGCGACTATGTGTCATTACGCTAAACTGCTCGGTTCAGATTAAACTTTCCCCGTTGACCGCGCAAGTTCATCCTGAGCGCGAGTGTCGCGGCCCTTGGCAAGGCATCGGCCTTCGGGGTATGAGGGACACAAATAGGGTCTAGCAGGGCAGGGCATGGCGTGAGCAATAACGAAAGTTTCATTGACGAGGTCACCGAAGAGGTGCGCCGCGACCGGCTGTTCGTCCTGATGCGCCGCTACGGCTGGATCGTCATCGCGGCGGTTTTGCTGATTGTCGGCGGCGCGACCTATTCCGAATGGCAAAAAGCCCGGACAGAGGCCGCAGCGCAGGCGCTTGGCGACAGCATGTTGTCGGCGCTGTCGAACGAGGACGCCGCCATCCGCACCGCAGCACTTGACCAGATCGAGGTCACAGGCGGCGCCAAGGCTCTGGTGGACTTTATGTTGTCCGCCAACGCCTTGACCGGCGAGGACCGTAAAGAGGCAATCGCGCGGTTGAAGGATATCACGGCGGATGCCAGCCTTCCGGCGCTGTATCGCGACCTTGCCACATTGAAATCGGTTCTGTTGCAGGGCGCGGACACGCCCGCAGATGACCGGATCGGCCTGTTGCAGCCATTGACCGCCGCAGGGGCGCCGTTCCGACTTTTGGCAGAAGAGCAAATCGCGCTGATTCTGGTGGAAAAAGGCGATACTGACGCCGCTTTGACCAAGCTTCAGGCGATTTTGCTGGATACAGATGTGACAGCGGGCTTGCGTCGGCGGGCCTCGCAGTTGATTGTGGCCCTGGGCGGAGACCTGAGCGCGGCGTAAATCGCGCTTTATCGCCACCAGACGAGTTAGAGACAAACGGTGCCAAGGCATCGCATGATCAAGAGGAAATGAGCGGTGAAGCTGACCCGGATCGCTGGAATTGTTGTGCTGACAGGGCTTTTTGCCGCGTGCAGCCAAGAGGAAATCCTGCCGGGCGAGCGTCTGGACCTGAGGGCGTCTTTGGATGCGCCTGAAACTGCGATTGCGGCGGATGTGAACCGCGCATTGCCGATCAGCTTGCCCGCGCAAGTGGCCAATGCCAACTGGACACACAGAAACGGCAGCCCGACCCACCAGATCACCCATCCTGCCCTTGGCAGCAGCCTGAAACAGGTGTTTTCCCAATCCATCGGGGCGGGTGACAGCCGCAAGTTCCGCATTGCCGCCGATCCCATTGTTGCCGAGGGGCGAGTGTTCGCCATGGGCAGCCGGTCTACCGTGACGGCGCTGGGCACCAATGGCGGAACGTTGTGGTCCGTCAATCTGACGCCGCAGCGTGACCGGCAGGATGACGCGTCGGGGGGCGGGTTGGCCTATGCCGACGGCCGTCTGTTCGCCACCACCGGATTCGACGAGCTGATCGCGCTTGATCCCGCCACAGGCGCGGTGATTTGGCGGCAAGAGCTTGACGCGCAGGCCACAGGCGCGCCGACCGTGCGGGACGGAATCGTCTATGTCGTGTCGCGTGACAGCCGTGGCTGGGCCGTAAAGACGGACACTGGCCGCGTTCTTTGGGATGTGTCGGGCACACCGACCCCCACAGGTATGGTGGGCGGATCTGCCCCCGCCGTGACCGACCGCCTTGCCATCTTTCCCTTCGGATCGGGAGAGATCGTGGGCGCGTTCCGTCAGGGCGGTGTCCGCATCTGGGGGACTTCGGTGTCCGGAGAGCGCCGTGGGCGCGCCTATACCTTTGTCACCGACATAACCGGTGACCCCGTTGTCGTCGGCGATACGATTTATGCCGGAAACCAAAGCGGGCGCACTGTGGCGCTGAACGCCAACAGCGGCGAGCGGATCTGGACCGCGACAGACGGCGCCTATTCTGCGGTCTGGCCTGCCGGCGGTTCCGTGTTTCTGGTGAACGACCAAAGCGAACTGGTGCGGCTTGATGCGGCAACCGGAGAGCGGATCTGGGCCGTGCAGATGCCCTATTACGTGAAATCCAAACCAAAGCGTCAGCGCGAAGTGTTCGCCCATTACGGCCCGGTCCTTGCCGGTGGCCGCCTGATCGTGGCCTCCGGTGACGGGGTGTTGCGCTCCTTTGACCCCGTGTCGGGCGCGGTCCTGTCAGAGGTGCCGCTGCCCGGTGGCGCGGCCAGCAATCCGGTCGTCGCGGGGGGCACGCTTTATGTTGTGACCCGTAAAGGGCAACTCATCGCTTTCCGCTGACGCAGCAAAGGTGTATGGGGGCTGCTTGAGTGACGCCGGAGACGCCAGATGAGTTTTACCCTTGCAATCGTGGGACGCCCAAATGTGGGCAAATCCACACTATTTAACCGTTTGGTCGGTAAAAAGCTGGCCTTGGTCGATGACCAGCCCGGTGTAACCCGCGACCTTCGGGAAGGGGCTGCGCGACTCGGCGATCTGCGGTTTACCGTGATCGACACCGCCGGTCTCGAAGAAGTGACCGACGACAGCCTTCAGGGGCGGATGCGGAAACTGACCGAACGCGCGGTCGAAATGGCCGATGTTTGCCTGTTCATGATCGACGCCCGCACGGGTGTGACGCCGACGGATCAACTGTTGGCCGAAATCCTGCGCAAAAAGAACGCCCATGTTATTGTCGCGGCGAACAAGGCCGAAGGCCGTGCCGCCGATGGTGGCGTGATCGAGGCCTATGCCCTGGGCTTGGGTGAACCGATCCGCATGTCGGCGGAACATGGCGAGGGTCTGAACGACCTGTTCAGCCAGTTGATGCCTTTGGCCGACGCCTTTGACCAGCGCGCGATCGACGATGCACCCGAAACCGACGTTATGGTGGACGAGGACGATGAGGATTTCGACGCGCCACGCGTGCCGACCAAGGCCAAGCCGCTGCAAGTGGCCATCGTCGGGCGCCCCAATGCCGGTAAATCGACCCTGGTGAACTCGTTTCTGGGCGAAGAGCGGATGCTGACAGGCCCCGAGGCCGGCATCACCCGCGACGCGATCTCGGTGATGATGGACTGGGACGGTGTTCCTGTGCGGATGTTCGACACCGCAGGAATGCGCAAGCGTGCCAAGGTGCAGGAAAAGCTGGAAAAGCTGTCGGTGTCCGACGGTATCCGCGCCGTTAAATTCGCCGAGGTTGTCGTGATCCTGCTGGACGCTGAAATTCCGTTCGAGCAGCAGGATCTGCGCCTTGCCGATCTGGCAGAGCGCGAAGGCCGTGCCGTTGTGGTCGCGGTGAACAAATGGGACCTGGAAGGCGACAAGCAGGCCAAGCTGAAAGAGCTGCGGCTGAACTTTGAAAAACTTCTGCCCCAGCTGCGCGGTGCGCCTTTGGTGACGGTTTCTGCCAAGACCGGCAAGGGGCTAGACCGTTTGCAGGCCGCTGTGATCAAGGCCCATGAGGTCTGGAACCGCCGCGTGACGACGGCGCAACTGAACCGGTGGTTGGGCGATATGATCGAGGCGCACCCGCCGCCCGCACCGGGGGGCCGCCGCATCAAGCTGCGCTATGCGACGCAGGCCAAGACCCGCCCGCCGGGCTTTGTCGTGATGTGTTCGCTGCCGGAAAAGCTGCCGGAAAGCTATTCGCGGTATCTGGTCAACGGATTGCGCGAGTATTTTGACATGCCCGGCACGCCGATCCGGCTGTTCATGCGCAGCCAGTCGCAGGACAACCCGTTCAAGAACCGCAAGAAATCCATCCCGTCGCGGCTGCGCAAGCACTTGGACAAGAAACCTTTTTAAGACCGGACGCGCCCCTTTCGGGGCGCGACGTCTTTTATCTCTCGCCCTTCGGGCGCTCTGGTTTCTTCTCGGTTCAAATACTCGATTTTGCTGCCCTGACAGCAAGGGCCGACATCAGAATGATGCCGACGGCGGCAAGCAGGGTTATGCCGGTCTGGTTGCCGTAGTTTGCGACGGCGACGGCGACCAGCGCCCAGACAACCGTGGCGCCGTATTCAGGGGCGCGACCCAGCTTAATCTGCACCGTGGCGGCAAAGATCAGGGCTGCGGTCAGCCCGATGTAACCCCAGCCCGTGCTGTCGAACCCGATGCCGTATCCCGCACCAATCAGGCCGACCGAGACGAAGCTGGCGGCGGTCAGCCATCCTGCATAGATGGCGACGGGGGCTTGCAATATCCAACGATGGCTGCGCGGCGTGCGAAAGAGTGCGACCAGCGCTGCCACGAGCATGACCCAGATCTGCGCCGTTGCCCACAGCGGGCTTAGCTGTGCCACGGCCAGCCATGACGCCCCTATGCCGAGGGACAGGATCAGCGGTGCGCGCGCCGGTTCCCAGTCGATGTTCCGGGCGTGTTTGACCATGCCCAGCGTCGCCGAGACCATCAGCCAGACATAGATCAGCCCCCAGATCGAGAAGGCATAGCCTGCGGGCTGGATCGGGGGGTGATCCTGCGGGATCGGGAACTGGTCGGGGGTGAAGCCGTTGAAGCCCGACGTCAAAAGCGGCGACAGCACGAACGCCAGCGTCGCCATGAAGACCAGTGCGGATTTGATCGGGTCCATCAGGCAAGTATTCCTTCGGCGGTGATGCGGGTCTTGCCGCGCAGATAGGGGTGCAGCGCCTCGGGCAGATCGACCGATCCGTCGGCCTGCTGGCCGTTTTCCAGCACTGCGATCAAACAGCGCCCGACGGCAAGCCCCGAGCCGTTCAGCGTGTGCACGAAGTCGGGCTTGCCGCCTGCGGGGCGGTAGCGGGCGTTCATCCGGCGGGCCTGAAAATCGCCACAGACAGAGACAGAGCTGATCTCGCGGTAGGTGTTCTGCCCTGGCAGCCAGACCTCCAGATCGTGGGTCTTTTGCGCGCCGAACCCCATGTCGCCGGTGCACAGCACCATGGTGCGGTAGGGCAGGTTCAGGCGTTCAAGGATGCCTTCGGCGCATCCGGTCATGCGGTCGTGTTCCGCCAGCGAGGTTTCGGGCGTGCAGATCGTCACCATCTCGACCTTTTCGAACTGGTGCTGGCGCAGCATGCCGCTGGTGTCCTTGCCCGCCGATCCCGCCTCGGAGCGGAAGCACAGCGTGTGGGCCGTCATGCGGCGGGGCAGGGCGGCCTCGTCCAGCACCTCGCCCGCGACGCTGTTGGTCAACGTCACCTCCGCGGTGGGGATCAGCCACCAGCCGTTCGTCGTCTGATAGCTGTCCTCGGCGAATTTGGGCAACTGGTTGGTGCCGAACATCGCCTCGTCGCGGACCAGCACGGGGGTGTTCATTTCGGTCAGGCCGTTTTCCTCTGTATGCACGTCCAGCATGAACTGCGCGAGGGCGCGGTGCACGCGGGCGACGGCCCCCGACAGAATCACAAAGCGCGCGCCGGACAGTTTGGCGGCGGTGGCGAAATCCATGCCGCGGGCGACGGCGGGCAGGTCGAAATGTTCCAGCGGTTTGAAGTCGAGGGCGCGGGGCGTGCCCCAGCGTTTCGCCTCGACGTTGTCGGCCTCGTCGCGGCCAAGGGGCACGCCGTCCATCGGCAGGTTGGGGATGCCCATCAACAGGTCACGCAGGGCGGCGTCCCTAACCTTGGCCTGCTCTTCCAGCGTGGCGACGGCGGCCTTGCTGTCGGCAACAAGGGCGCGCAGGCGGTTGAATTCGGCGTCGTCGCCACGGGCCTTGGCGGCGCCCACGTCGCGGGCGGCGGCGTTGGCCTCGGCCTTGGCGTCTTCGGCGGCCTTTATGGTGGCGCGGCGTTCCTCGTCGAGGGCAAGGATTTCGGGCGACATCGGCGGCAACGCGCGACGGGACAGGCCCGCGTCAAAAGCGGCAGGGTTTTCGCGAATGCTGCGGATATCATGCATGGGGCCGGTCCTTGAGGTGGTTTGAGTCGGTGTTTGGCGAGGTTATGCCGGATTTTCGGGCGGGGTGTAACCGATGGATTGCTGGAAAGCACGCCATTGGGTGTCGAAGTCGTCCCATTCATCGAGGACTTCCATCGACCAATGTTCGGGCCAGCTGGGGTGATCCGGGGTGACGCCGTTTGGAAGCGTGACGGAGGCGTCGCCGAAACATTCTGCTATTTGCTCTGGAGATAGGGGTACTGAGGTATAATCCACGTTTCTCATCGCTGCACCTCGGAAAGCAGTAGCTATAAGGGATGTGTTGTCGCTCATCTCCGCCTCGCTTAGCCATGCCCCCTGCAATTGCGCGAAATGGAGCCGTGCCCCCTGCAACTGCGCGCCCGCGAGCGACGCCCCCTGCAACTGCGCATCGCCGAGCCGTGCCCCCTGCAACTGTGCCCCCGCGAGTGAGGCCCCCTGCATTTGCGCACCTGCGAGCGATACCCCCTGCATTTGCGCTTTGTTGAGGTTTGCGTCCGACAGGAACGCGGAGGTGAGTTCGGCACCCTGCAGTTGTGCCTGAAATAGTAGTGCGCGCTGTAATTGGGCCTCAAAGAGTTCTGCCCCCTGCAACTGCGCATCGCTTAGCCGCGCCTCCTGCAACTGCGCCCCCCAAAGCTGCGCCCCCTGCAGTTGCACCTCGTCCAGTTGCGCAAAATCGAAGTCCAACTCTATCAAATCAACCCGTTGTAGGTTGGTCGCGCGCAGATCAAGTCGGTACGGGTCAGCCTTGCCGCGCCGCATTCTGTTGCGCTCTAGTGCTATCCCCGCAGACCCTCGGCGTCCGATGACAGTGAGTGCGGTTTGGATGTCAGTGCGTGGAAGGGGCAGAGATCGAGACCAGAGCCAGATGTCTTCAGATGATGTTGTCTCGTCCATCTCCTCGGCCCCCGACGCCGGCGCATTCTCCCGCACATAGGCGCAGAGGATTTCCATGATCTGGATGTGCTCGCTCAGGTTCATCCTTGCGATGCGTTCCAACGCGTAGATCGCGCCGATGCGGACCTCCAGATTGGGTTTTGTCTGTTCGACGCCGTCTTCCTTGGTGGTTTTCTCTGCCCCCAGCCCCTCGACCGCTTTGTTGATCTGGTCGGTGATGTGGTTCTGTTCGGCGATATTGACGGTTTGCTGCGCCACGATGGCCCGCCAGACGACAAAGGGCGCGCCGATCAGACCCGCCAGAAGGATGCCCATGCCGCGCAGGTCGGGTGTTTCAGGCGGGTTGAGGATGGTTTTGAACAGCCCCACGAACAGGGCAAATATCATAATCAGAAGTGTGACGCCCAGCAGGGCAATCACAACGCCCACGGCCGCGCCCAAGGGCTTTGCCTTGGTGAAATCGGGCACTGTGGCGGGCCACAACCATTCGGTCAGCCCGCGCTTTTCGTCCTGTTCGCCCATCATACCCTCAAATCACTTGTGTCAAATGCAAACAAAACCCTAAGGCGCTACTGGCACGCGGTAAAGTGACCTCCTATGTCGGTGGCATCGACGTGCCCCGTCGCTTGCCATCCCCAAATGGCAGGGATAGGGTGCGCGGCAATTAACACACAGGGGGGCCAGATTTAGGCGCCCGCAGACCAAAAGGACGACCTCATGTTTGTGACCCCAGCTTATGCTCAAGGGATCGGCGGCGCTGCCGGCGCTTTTCAAAGCTTTGTTCCGCTGATCCTGATCTTCGCGATCATGTATTTCCTGTTGATCCGTCCCCAGCAGAAGAAGCTGAAGCAGCACAAGGCGATGGTCGATGCGCTGCGCCGTGGCGATCAGGTTGTGACGCAGGGCGGGATGATCGGCAAGGTCGTCAAGGTCGACAACGGCGAGGTCCAGCTTGAGGTCGCGGAGGGCGTCAAGGTGCGCGTTATCCAGGCCACCATTGCACAGGTCCTGAACAAGACCGAACCAGCCGCGTAACTTTACCCATCGGGCCAGCACATGTTTAACATCCCACTCTGGAAACGCATTGTTATCTGGGGGGTCTGCGCGTTGGGCCTTCTGTATGCGATGCCCAACGGTTTCTATTCCCGCGTCGAAGGGCATAACGATGCCATCGCCGCGATTGAAAGGGCGGGGGGAACAGCGACGCCGGAACAGGCCGCCGCGAAAAGCGTCTGGCCCGATATTCTGCCCAATGGTCTGGTCAATCTTGGCCTTGACCTGCGCGGCGGGGCGCATCTTTTGGCCGAAGTGCAGGTTGAGGATGTCTATGAGCAGCGCGTGCAGGGCCTCTGGGCCGAGGTGCGCGATCTGCTGCGGGACAAGCGCGATGTGGTCGGCACGATCCGGTTGCAACCGTCGCCGCCCGATCAGTTGCACGTGAAGATTTCCCAGCCGGGGAATATGGCACAGGCGCTGGATCTGGTGCGCGGGCTGGCCAGCCCCGTTGTGACGCTGGCCGGTGTGGGGTCCAGCGACCTGGAGGTTTCGGCGCAGGGCGACACGATTGTGGTGCAACTGTCCGAGGCTGAAAAGCTGGCGACGGATGACCGCACCATCCAGCAAGCCCTTGAAATCATTCGACGCCGTGTGGACGAGGTTGGCACCCGAGAGCCGACGATCCAGCGGCAGGGTGATCGCCGCATCCTTATTCAGGTGCCCGGTATCGGGTCGGCAGCAGAGCTGAAGGCGCTGATTGGCACCACGGCGCAGCTGACATTCAACCCGGTGATCGGCCGCACCACAGACCCCAAAGCCGACCCCGGCCTGCGCAACCTGCTGTTGCCCTCGGTCGAGGATGAGGGGCAGTTCTATGTGATCGAGGGCAGCCCCGTCGTGACCGGCGAGGAACTGACCGACGCGCAGCCCTCGTTCGACCAGAACGGCCGCCCTGCGGTCAGCTTCCGGTTCAACCCCACGGGCGCGCGCAAGTTCGGCGACTATACCGCAAACAACATCGGCTCTCCCTTTGCGATCGTTCTGGACAGCGAGGTGATTTCCGCCCCCGTGATCCAAAGCCATATTCCGGGCGGCTCGGGCATCATCACCGGCAGTTTTTCTGTCGAGGAATCGACCAATCTGGCCGTGCTGTTGCGCGCGGGCGCCTTGCCCGCCAAAATGGATTTCGTCGAAGAGCGCACCATCGGGCCGGAACTGGGGCAGGACAGCATCGACGCCGGCAAAATCGCCAGCATCGTTGCATTTTCCGCTGTGATGGTGTTCATGATCGCGGTGTACGGCATCTTCGGTTTGTTCGCCAATATCGCGTTGATGGTGAACATCTGTCTGATTTTCGGGCTTCTGTCGATCATCGGCGGCACGCTGACCTTGCCGGGGATCGCCGGTATCGTATTGACGATCGGTATGGCGGTGGATGCCAACGTGCTGATCTTCGAGCGGATCAAAGAAGAACTGAAGACCGCGAAGGGCCCGGTTCGCGCGATCGAACTTGGCTACGAGCGGGCGCTTTCGGCCATTCTTGACGCCAATATCACGACGCTGATCATTTCGCTGATCCTGTTCACGCTTGGCTCTGGCCCGGTGCGCGGGTTCGCCGTGACGTTGGGGATCGGCATCCTGACGTCGATGTTCACGGCCATCTTTGTGACCCGCTTGATCGTGGTTACATGGTATGAACGCCGCCGTCCCAAGACAATCGAGGTTTGACCGATGCGCCTGAAACTTGTTCCCGATAACACCGCCTTCGACTTCTTCCGCTTTGCGCGCTTTACCTTCGGCGCGTCCTGCGTGGCGATGGTTGTGTCGCTGGTGTTGTTCTTTATGGTCGGCCTGAACTTTGGCATCGACTTTCGCGGCGGCACGACGATCCGCACGGAATCCACTTCGTCAGTGGATGTCGCGGCCTACCGCGCGGCGTTGCAGCCCCTGAACCTTGGGGATGTGTCGATCACGCAGGTGTTCGATCCGTCGTTCGGGCCTGAAAAGAACGTGGCGATGGTGCGCATTCAGGCGCAAGAGGGCGAAGAGGCAATCAGCGCGGAAACCACCGCGACCATAGAGACCGCGCTGCAAGCGGTTGATCCGACGATCACCTTTCCCTCTGTCGAAAGCGTCGGACCGAAAGTGTCCGGCGAATTGGTGCAGACCGCGTTTCTGGCGGTCGGAACCTCGTTGATCGCGATCCTGTTCTACATCTGGCTGCGGTTCGAGTGGCAGTTTGCGGTGGGCGCGGTCGCGGCCCTGTTCCATGACGTGATCCTGACCATCGGCATCTTTGCCGCGTTCCAGATCAAGTTCGACCTGACCACGATCGCGGCGATCCTGACGATCATCGGGTATTCGATCAACGATACCGTGGTGATTTTTGACCGGCTTCGCGAGAACCTGATCAAGTTCAAGAAGATGCCATTGCGCGATGTGATGAACGTGTCGGTGAACGAGACGCTGTCGCGGACCGTGATGACATCGGGCACCACCCTGATCGCCCTGATCGCCCTGTTGGTGCTGGGTGGCGATGTGATCCGCGGGTTCGTCTTTGCAATCACTTGGGGCATTGTTGTGGGGACATATTCCTCGGTTTATGTGGCCAAGAACATCGTTTTGTTCCTGGGTGTGAACCGCGAGGAAAAGAAAGATCCGCTGGCCGGCACGCAATTCGCGAACGCTGAAAAACAGCAGTAATGGACGCGCTACTGGCGGCGCTTGACGCAGAGGGGCTTTGGTTTCTTGTCGTGGGTGCCGTCATTGGCGGTCTTGTGCGGGGGTTTTCGGGCTTTGGCACGGCGATGGTGTTCTTGCCTGTTGCGGGGCAGGTTGTGCCACCCTTCGAGGCGCTGACAATCCTGATCGTGATGGACCTGATCGGTCCGGTCCCCAATATCCGCCGCGCGCTGCGCGACGGGCACCCTGCGGATGTGATGCGGTTAAGCGCGGGCGCGGTTCTGGCGCTGCCCTTGGGGGTTCTGGTGCTGTCGCTGATCCCGCCAGAGGCGTTCCGCTATGCGGTGTCGCTTTTGTCGCTTGGTATGCTGGTGGCGCTGCTGGGAGGCATCCGTTTTCACGGAACACTGACCCGCCCGATGATATTCGGCACTGGCGGCCTGTCGGGGTTTCTGGCGGGCAGTGCCGGATTGGCGGGGCCGCCGGTTGTGCTGCTGTATATGGCCAGCCTGCATCCGGTGCAGGTGATCCGCGCCAATATCATGTTGTTCCTTATCCTGACCGATGTGATGTTGTTGGCCGTGTTCTGGCTGAACGGGTATCTGGTGGCGACGGCGGCGGTCACGGGTGCCATTTTGACGCTGCCCTATCTGCTGGCCAATATGGCAGGGGCTGCTATCTTTGCCCCGAACCGCGACGGCATATACCGCGCCGCCGCGTATACGATCATTGCGGGGTCGGCCATTCTGGGCCTGCCGCTGCTGGACTAGGGAACGACCGATGCGCCTGAACGAGATCCGCTATACCGATGCCAGACCGATCGACGGCTACGGGCCGGGCTTTTTCCGCGTCGCGGGGCAGGCGGTGCAGGGGGCTGTGCTGGTCCTGCCGACCAGCCTGTCGTCCTGGGGCGGCTATGACGATCTGGACAGTATCCTTGCGGTGGCGGCGGATATCGACGTGCTGTTCGTCGGCACCGGCGCCGAGATCGCGCATGCCCCCGCCGCCTTTCGCACCGCGCTGGAGCAGGCCGGCATCGGCGTAGAGACCATGGCCAGCCCCGCCGCCTGTCGCACCTTCAACGTGCTTTTGTCCGAGGGTCGCCGGGTCGCCGCAGCGCTGCTGCCCGTCTGATGGAATTGCGCCTGACCGATATCGCCTGTGACCGTGGCGGCGTGCCCGTGCTGGACGGCGTCAACCTGACGCTGGCCGAAGGGCAGGTGCTGTTGTTGCGCGGCCCGAACGGCATCGGCAAGACCACGCTGTTGCGCACCATCGCGGGGCTGCAACCGGCGTTGTCGGGCCGCATTTCGGTCGATCGCGAACGCATCGCCTATGCGGCCCATGCCGATGGGCTGAAGGCGACGCTGAGTGTGGCCGAAAACCTGCGGTTCTGGGCAAAGGTGTTCGGCACCGGCGATATTGCCCCCGCGCTTGCCGGATTCAACCTGACGGGCCTTGCGGATCGCGCGGCACAGAACCTGTCGGCGGGGCAAAAGCGCCGTCTGGGCCTTGCGCGGCTTCTGGTAACGGGGCGCCCGATCTGGGCGCTGGACGAACCTACCGTCTCGCTGGATGTGGCCAGCGTGCAGCTGTTCGCGGATGCCGTCGCGAGGCACTGCGCGGCGGGCGGTTCGGCCCTGATCGCCACCCATATCGACCTCGGGATCAAGGCCGATGTGCTGGACCTGACCCCGTTCAAAGCCAAAAACCAGACCCATGGCGCCTTTGACGAGGCTTTCACATGATCGCCCTGTTTCTGCGCGATCTGGTTCTGGCGATCCGTGCCGGTGGCGGCTTTGGCCTTGGGTTGTCGTTTTTCCTGATTGTCACGGTTCTGGTGCCCTTTGGCGTTGGTCCCGAGGGCGCTGTTCTTGCCCGCATTGCGCCGGGTATTTTGTGGGTTGGCGCGCTTTTGGCCTGCCTTTTATCGCTTGACCGCATCTTTCATCTGGATTTCGAGGATGGTTCGCTGGACCTTTTGGCCACCGCGCCGATCCCGCTGGAAGGCGTCGTCGCGATGAAGGCCGCAGCGCACTGGGTGACGACGGGTCTGCCGCTGGTGCTGGCCGCCCCTGTGCTGGGGCTTTTGCTGAACCTGCCTTATGGTGCTTATGGCTGGCTGATGGCCTCGCTGCTGCTTGGCACGCCCGCGCTGTCGTTCATCGGCACTTTCGGCGCGGCGCTGACCGTCGGGCTGAAGCGGGGCGGGCTGCTGTTGTCGCTGCTGGTGCTGCCGCTTTATGTGCCGACGCTGATCTTCGGGGCCGAAACCGTGCGTCGCGGCGCCGAGGGCATGGCTGTTTCAACCCCGCTTTTGATGTTGGCGGGGATCACCCTTGGCGCCATTGCCGTGTTGCCGTTTGCGGCGGCTGCGGCAATCCGCGTCAACCTCAGATGACCCGATCTGTGCCATGTGTCTTGTGTGCCAATCCATGAAAGCCTAGATAACTGCCATGTCCTTGTGGGAATACGCCAATCCGAAGAAATTCATGCAGACCTCTGGCAAGGTGCTGCCCTTTGTGGCTGTCCTGACTGCGGTCTGCCTTGCCACGGGCCTGATATGGGGGTTCTTTTTCACCCCCGAGGCGGTGAATTTCGGCTCGACCGTCAAGATCATCTATATCCACGTCCCGTCCGCCCTGATGGCGATCAACGCCTGGATGATGATGCTGGTCGCCAGCCTGATCTGGCTGATCCGCCGTCACCATGTCAGCGCACTGGCGGCCAAGGCCGCAGCCCCCGTGGGCGTGACCATGACGCTGATCGCGCTGGTCACCGGTGCGATCTGGGGCGAACCGATGTGGGGCACCTATTGGGCCTGGGATCCGCGCCTGACCTCTTTCATGATCCTGTTCTTGTTCTATCTGGGCTACATGGCGCTCTGGGCTGCTATCGACAACCCCGACACCGCCGCCGATCTGACATCGGTGTTGTGCCTCGTGGGGTCGGTCTTTGCGGTTTTGTCGCGCTATGCGGTCAACTTCTGGAATCAGGGCCTGCATCAGGGCGCGTCCCTGTCAATGGATAAAAAGGAAAACGTGGCGGATGTGTTCTATATCCCGCTGCTGATCTGCATCGCGGGCTTTGTGCTGCTGTTCGTCACGCTGGTTCTGATCCGCACCCGCACCGAAATCCGCGCGCGGCGTCTTGCGGCGCTGATCGCGCGCGAAAGGATGGCATGATGCCCGATCTGGGAAAATACGCCGAAGCGGTGCTATCGGCCTACGGGATGACCTTGGTGCTGATCGTGGGTCTGGTTCTTGTCACATGGCTGCGGGGGCGCAAGGTGCGCCGTGCGCTGGACGAGGTCGAAGCAAGGAAAACCAGACATGGCATTTAAGATCTCTCCGCTGATGCTGGCCCCGCCGCTGATTTTCGGCGCGCTGGCGGTGATGTTCTACGCGGGCATGAACCGCGATAACCCTGACAACCTGCCCTCGACGCGGCTCGGGACTGCGGCGCCGCCTGTGGTGCTGACACAACTTGGCGACATGCCCCCCTTCACCGACGCCACCCTGCGCGAGCCCGGCGTCAAGCTGGTGAACTATTGGGCAAGCTGGTGCGCGCCCTGCCGGGCAGAGCATCCGAACCTTGAAATTCTGGCGGGCGAGGGGGTGCCGATATACGGCATCAACTACAAGGACGATCCGGTAAAGGGTCTGGCGTTTCTGGCCGACCTCGGCAATCCGTTCACCTTGATGGGCGCGGATGAAAGCGGGCGGATGGCGCTGGACTGGGGCCTCTACGGCGTGCCCGAAACCTATGTGATCGACAGTGACGGCACAATCGTTCTGCGCTTGGCGGGTCCGATCACCAAAGCCAATCTGGAAAACACGATCCGTCCGGCCATTGCGGCGGCAAAATAGCCCGCGGCATCACCACGCGGCGAGCCCCCAAGGTCTTGACCTCTTGCCCGTCTTCTCGGTCCAAATACTCGAAAACACCGCCCCGCACGCAAAAGCCCCGGCCAATCGACCGGGGCTTTCTGTTTTGACGGGCCAAGGCCTGATCAGGCTTTGGCAAGGTTCCGCAGAACGTAGTGCAGCACGCCGCCGTTCTGAACGTATTCGATCTCGACCTCGGTATCGATCCGGCATTTCAATGCGATCTCTTTGACGGTGCCGTCGACATAGGTGATCGTGCAAGGCACGGTCGACAAAGGCACAAGATCGCCGGCCAGACCGCTGATCGACACAGTCTCGTCGCCGGTCAGGTTCAACGATTTGCGGGTGTCGCCGCCGGTGAACTCGAACGGGATAACGCCCATGCCAACCAGGTTGGACCGGTGGATACGCTCGAACGATTCGGCGATGACGGCCTTGACGCCCAGCAGCGCGGTTCCCTTTGCCGCCCAGTCACGTGACGATCCGGCACCGTATTCGGCGCCCCCGAAGATCACCAGTGGGGTTCCGTTGTCGACATAGGCCATCGCCGCGTCGAAGATCGACATCTGCGCGCCATCGGGGCCTTTGGAATAACCGCCCTCGACGCCGTGCAGCATCTCGTTCTTGATGCGGATGTTGGCGAAGGTGCCGCGCATCATCACTTCGTGGTTGCCGCGACGCGCGCCATAGCTGTTGAACTCGCGCGGGGCGACCTGACGGTCCATCAGATACTTGCCGGCAGGGGTCGTTTCCTTGAACGAACCGGCGGGGCTGATGTGGTCTGTTGTGATCATGTCGCCCAAAAGCGCCAGAACGCGTGCTCCGTTGATGTCATGGATCACACCGGCCTCGGCCCCCATCCCCTGAAAGTAGGGCGGGTTCTGCACATAGGTGCTGGTCGAGGGCCAGTCGTAGGTCAGGCTGTCGGTGGTTTCAACCGCCTGCCACTTTTCGTCGCCCTTGAATACATCGGCGTATTTCTTCAGGAATGCGGCGCGTGTCACGGTCTGTTCGACCAGATCAGCCACCTCTTTTGTGGTGGGCCAGATGTCCTTCAGATAGACGTCGTTGCCGTCCTTGTCGGTGCCAAGCGGTTCCGTTGTCAGGTCGATGTTGATGTCACCGGCCAGCGCGTAGGCCACCACCAGCGGCGGCGAGGCCAGATAGTTGGCGCGGACATCGGGGCTGATACGGCCTTCGAAGTTGCGGTTGCCGGACAGAACCGCAGTCGCGATCAGGTCGTTGTCGTGGATCGCCTTGCTGATCTCGGGTTGCAGCGGGCCGGAGTTGCCGATGCAGGTGGTGCAGCCGTAACCGACAAGGTTGAAACCGACGGCGTCCAGATCTTCTTGCAGGCCAGCGGCCTCCAGATATTCGGACACAACCTGCGATCCGGGCGCCAGCGAGGTTTTCACCCATGGCTTGCTGTTCAGGCCAAGGGCGCGCGCCTTGCGGGCCACCAGACCGGCACCGATCATCACATAGGGGTTCGATGTGTTGGTGCAGGATGTGATCGAGGCGATCACGACAGAGCCGTCGCGCAGCATGTAGTCCTCGCCGGACACCGCCGTCGTTTTGCGCGGGTCGTTGGCCACGGGGGCCGGACCCTCGGATGCCATGTTGCGGGCGGCAAGGGTCGTGTCGATGCCGCGGTATTCGTTGACCACATTCAGGAAGCTGTCAGCGGCCTGATCAAGCGGCGTATAGTCCTGCGGGCGCTTCGGGCCGGAAATCGCGGGAACAATCGTGCCCATGTCCAGTTCCAGCGTGTCGGTGTAGATCGGCGCATAGTCGGCACCGCGCCACATGCCGTTCTCTTTGGCATAGGCCTCGATCAGGGCAATCCGGTCTTCGTCGCGGCCGGTGTTGCGCAGGTAGCGCAGGGTTTCGCTGTCGATCGGGAAAAAGCCGCAGGTCGCGCCGTATTCGGGGGCCATGTTGGCAATTGTCGCACGGTCGGCCAATGGCAGATGGTCCAGGCCTTCGCCGTAGAATTCGACGAACTTCGAAACCACGCCCTTGGCGCGCAGCATCTGCACAACCTTCAGCACCAGGTCGGTGGCGGTTGTGCCTTCCTTCATCGCGCCGGTCAGTTTAAAGCCGACGACCTCGGGGATCAGCATGGAAATCGGCTGGCCCAGCATTGCGGCCTCGGCCTCGATGCCGCCAACGCCCCAGCCCAGAACGGCCAGCCCGTTGACCATGGTGGTGTGGCTGTCGGTGCCGACAAGCGTGTCGGGATAGGCCACTTCAACGCCGTTCTGGTCCTTGTCGGTCCAGACGGTTTGCGACAGGTATTCCAGGTTCACCTGATGGCAGATGCCGGTGCCCGGTGGCACAACGCGGAAGTTGTTGAACGCCGACTGGCCCCATTTCAGAAAGGTGTAGCGTTCGATGTTGCGCTCGTATTCGCGGTCGACGTTCATCTGGAACGCGCGCGGATTGCCGAATTCGTCGATCATGACGGAATGGTCGATGACCAGATCAACGGGGTTAAGCGGGTTGATCTTTTCCGCGTCGCCGCCCAGTTTGACGATCGCGTCGCGCATCGCGGCAAGGTCGACAACGGCGGGAACGCCGGTGAAGTCCTGCAACAGCACGCGGGCCGGGCGGTAGGCGATCTCGCGCGGGTTCTTGCCGCCATTGGCGCCCCACTCGGCGAAAGCCTTGATGTCGTCGACGCTGACGGTTTTGCCGTCCTCGAAGCGAAGCATGTTTTCCAACACCACCTTCAGCGCGGCGGGCAGGCGGGAAAAGTCGCCAAGCCCTGCGGCCTGTGCGGCGGGGATCGAGTAGTAGGCAATGCTTTGTTTGCCAACTGTCAGGGTTTTGCGGGTTTTTGCGCTATCGTGACCAACGGTAATGGGCATGTTCAGCCTTCCTTTGAATGAAAAGGGGGGTCGTCTTGCCGCCTCTAATGCCGCAAGTCAGGCTTCGGATCAAGGGGGATCAGGTGAATTGTATACCATTGTGCACAATTATTTTCGCATCCCGCACCACGGCCCTTGAATCCGGTTTTGATCGGGGGCGCATGACGGCAGTGTGACGCGGCTGCCACCCTTTGACGGTTTCTCGCAAAACCTTGATTGGTTATTTCAACCCATGTGCAATACCAACACAGGGAACAGGCAGAAAAGAGTCACAGTCAATGCGTAATATCACCGGAGCCCTGATCGGGGCCATGATGCTTTTTCCCGGTCTGGCCACAGCGCAATCGCATCCGGTTGTTATAGAGCTTTTTACCTCGCAGGGGTGTTCATCCTGCCCGCCTGCCGACAAATTCCTGGCCCAGATCGCTGATCGTGACGATGTGATCGCGCTGGCGCTGCATGTCGATTACTGGGATTATCTTGGCTGGACCGACGTGTTTGCCCAGCCGGCCTTCAGCAAACGCCAAAAGGACTATGGCCGTGCCGCCGGTGCTCGCTCTGTCTACACGCCGCAGATGATCGTGGGGGGCGTGGACCCCGTGGTCGGCACGCGCCCGATGGAAGTGGCCGATCTTTTGCGTGCCCATAGTGCCAGACCCGAACAGGTCACAGTCAAACTGGCGCGCAGTGGCGGGACTGTGATGATCAGCGCCGTCGCCTCGCCACCGCTGACCTCGGTCGCCGAGGTGCAGGTGGTTCGCTACACGCCGCGCACCACGGTTCAGATCAAACGCGGCGAAAACGCAGGGAAAACAGTTGTTTATGCCAATATCGTTACGAAATGGGACGTTGTGGGCACTTGGGACGGTAAATCGCCCCTGTCATTGTCGTCGGCAACGCCAGGCAATGATCCGGTCGTGGTGATCGTCCAGACCGCCGGACATGGCCCCATCCTTGGCGCCGCGCGCCTGCGTTAACGTTTTTTCCAGCGACGGTGGACCCATAACCACTGATCCATATTGTCACGGACCCGCGATTCCAGGCTGTCATTGAACGCCTGCATCATGGTCACAGGGTCGCTGTGGGGAATCGGGTCTTCGATGACGATATCAAAGCTGATGCCATCTGTTTTGCGGATGCCGTAAGCAGGCAAAAGCAGCGCGTCGAACTTTAGCGCCAGATCGGCGGCCGACAAGGTGGTGCGGGCGGTCTTTCCCATGAATTCCAGATCCGTGCCGCTGCCGATGTTCTGGTCCATGAGCATCGCGATCGTGTTTCCGTCGCGCAGATGCCGGACCATTCCCGCCAGACCGCGACGGCCCCGCTCGAATGCGGGCTCGGCGATTTCCTTGACCTTGCTTACATAATAATCGTTGAAATAGCGGTTTTCCATCACCCGGTAAAGGCCGCCCACCTTGTGCCCGCGCATGGCAAGGGACGAGCGAACCGCATCGTAATTGCCGAAATGACCGCTGACGACGATAATCGGGCGCCCGGCGGCGTGGGCTTCGTCAAGCGCGGCAAGGCCGGGCCCTGTTATCGGTGTGTGGGCAATGCGCGCCTTGAAGTCCGCGCCTGAAAATATTTCCATAAAGGTGCGGCCAGCATTATTCGGCACGCGGCGGCTCAGGCGTTTTTTCTCGGCCTCGGGCATATCGGGAAAGATTTTGGTCAGATTCTGGATCACCCGCCGGTCATAGCCCGCAAGCGGCGCCACGATATTGCCCGTCAACCATCCGGCGAAACGGATGCGCGACGCATAGGGCAGCAGGCGGGGGACGGACAGGACCGACATAAGAAAGGCGTTGGCGAGATAATCTGCCACGCGATTGCGGGTTTGTGCCATGGACGGTCCGAACTTTATACTTGGGCGAATGCGCGGGCCGTGCCGCAACTCTTTGACCGAAGATAGGCAGTCACGCCACCGATCACAAGCCGGTTCGCGGCAAACCTGTGCCGATCATGCTGTCGCGGGTGACAAGGGCGGCCAGCTCTGCCTCGGTCAGTCCATCTGTGCCGGCGGGCCGGGCGGGCAACACGATATACCGCATGTCGGCCGTGCTGTCGTGGACACGGATCGTCGTGCCCGCAGGCAGCGTCACGCCGAATTCGGCCAGAACAGCGCGGGGCGCCTTCACCACGCGGCTGCGGTAGGCGCGGGACTTGTACCAGTCCGGTGCCATGCCCAACAGGTTGCGCGGATAGCACGAACACAGGGTGCAAACGATGACATTATGGACGGTTTCGGTGTTTTCGACCGCGATCAGACGCAGCGCGCCGATGTCAAAACCCATTTCGCGGCTGGCGTCAGAGCCGTTTTCCAGCAACCGCGCCTTGAAAGCGGGGTCGCACCAGGCGCGGGCAACAACCTTTGCGCCATTTGCGGGCGTCCGCTCGTCCATCGCGCTGATCTGCCTTGCGACCTCTGCGGCGGTGGTGACGCCCTTTTCGATCAGCAGTTCCCGGATCGCAATTTCCATGGTCTGCCAATAGGTCAGCGGGCTATCGTCGTCCTTGCGATAGGGGTGGCCCGAGGGGCTGAGGGGGGCATGGTCATGGTGATCGTGGGGCATATCAATCCTCGGCCGGTTCAAGCCAGTGTTCGTAAATTTCCGCATCCAGCGTGTCTGTCGCGATCTCTGCCTGATCGCCCCATATTTCTGCCATCGTGAACCGCACGCGGACCAAGGCAGTCGGGGTGCCGGGCAAACCATAGGCCAGTTGCTCGGGGTTCCCAAAATGCCCCAGCGCCCGTTCGATATAGCCGGTTTTGCCGCGCAGATAGACAGGGGTGCGGATGTGGCCCGGTGGCATCATTGCCTTGACGCGGACAGGGTGTCCGGGCAGTCTGTCCAACGGGTCAGCCATCTGTGGTGGCCGCCTCGCCGTAGGTGGTGCCGCGCTTTTTCACAGCGTCCATCTTTGCACCAAGTTCGGCCAGCGTATAGACGCCGCCCTCAATCATGTTCTGGTTCACGGCGGCGACCCAACGTTCATAGTAGCTCATCGTTTCAAAGGCGGTTTCGCCCATATCCTCGATCGCGCGGCGCAGGCCGTCGACGGTGAAATGGCCCTTGGTCGTGCACAGCACCATCAGCGCATCGACGCGCTTTTCCCAAAGGGCAAAGTCATGTTCCGCAGGCAGGACCGGGCCTGCGTCCTGTCCGCCCATGTCGTGCCAGCGCTTGCCGGTGAAATCGGATGTCTGTGTCATGGCAAAATGCTATCCGCGCGCGTCTGCGCTGTCCAGTGGTCTACTCGTCCTCCTCTGCCCGCAGCACGATCTCCCGGTTGTCCACCATGTCGCGGATAACGGAAATAATCGCGGTCATCGCCGCCTCGCCATCCTTTTCCTTGATCTTGCCGCGCGCGGCGATCTCCTCGCGCAGCTGGGCCGCCATGCGCTGTGACATGTTGGTCAGGATGAATTCCGCTACCGGGTCCAGATCGCCGGTGGCCGCGGCAAGGGCGGTGACCAGGGTGATCGGGTCCACCCCGCGCGTCACCTTTGGAATATCGCGGGCATCAAGGCGGGCGGGGATGTGGATAAAGGTGAAAATCGCGCGGCGCACTTCGGTGGCAAACCCTTTGTCCGCCTCGTCCAGCCCGATCAGCATGTCATCGCGCGTGGCCGAGGGCGACACGTTCAGGATTGCCCCGATCCGCTCCACCGGACCCGTTTCAAAGGCGCGTGGCGGGGTCGCGTCCAGTTGCGTGGCCAGCGATTGCCCGATTCTGTGCACCGTGTCTGGCCCGATCGCGCCGGTCTGGGACACGGCATACGTGATCCGGCGCGCCCGGTCGCCAGGCAACCTGCCCAGCAGCTCTGCCGCGCGTCCGACCGCCAGTTTGGACAAGAGCACCGCGCCGACCTCGACGCTTTCTTCCTGCATCACCGGCAAAAGCTGGTCTGTCGGCATCGCCGCGATGCGCAACCAGGGGTCGCCGGTTCCGCCGCCCGCCGCCGCCCGCACACGCCCTGCGGTGCCGGGGCTGATCGCGCCGCCCAAAGCGGCCAGTGCGCCTTCGACGCCCTTGGGAAAGGACAGGCCGATCCCCTCCAGCTCGGCCATGAATTCTGTCACCACGGATTGCAGTGTGGCACGGTCGATACTGCGCATCCGGCCAATTTGCAGGGTCAGATCGGTCTGCACATCGTCGGGCAGCGAGGACAGCGGCAGGCTTGCCCCCTCGGACAAGAGCAACTGAACGACGATCGCCGCCTTTTGGCGCTGGTTCAGCGCCGCGCCGATCGCGCGTGAAAAGGGTGGTGGTTCCCCTTCGACGGGCCTGTGTGCGGTGATCGCTGCGCTCAACATATCTCTCCGATTCCGGCGTTTTCATCAAACTCGCAGAGAGGGGTTAACGTGCCCTTACACGGAACACAGGATCAGCAAGAAAACCCGCGCCATTTTTTCCGCGCCAGCCAGAGCGAGCAGTCAGCCCAAGCGCCATCGGAGCTTTACGGACTGGGGGGGGGTGCCACATAGAGGCGTGCCAAAAAACAAGGGCGGCCCGATGGACCGCCCCTGCCGGATAAATCAAGTTTTCGGCACTCAGCTTGTGGATTTATCCACGCATGTACTGCTTGCCGCATCCCAGATCTTGCCATCCATGCAAGACATTGAAGCCTCGGAATGACCTCCGCACTGGGCGAAGGCGAATACAGGTGTAACAGTCAGGGCCAGTGCGGCCAGAAGGGTTTTTAACTTCATAAAGACGCTCCTGATGTTGTTGCTCACATCAAAATGGTAACACGAAAGTCCTGTCCGTCAAATATTATCGTTCAGGCCCCGAAAACACGGCGGAAAATCGTATCGACATGCTTGGTATGATAGCCGATGTCGAATTTCTCTTCGATCTCGGCAGGAGACAGGGCGGCTGTGACCTCGGGGTCGGCCAGCAGTTCGGTTTTGAAATCCGCGCCATGTTCCCAGACCTTCATCGCGTTGCGCTGGACCAGCTTGTAGCTGTCCTCGCGGCTGACGCCGGCCTGGGTCAGGGCCAGCAAAACGCGCTGCGACATGACCAGACCGCGGAACTTATTCATATTGGCCAGCATGTTCTCGGGGTAGATCACCAGCTTGTCGATCAGGCCAGTCAGGCGGAACAGAGCGAAATCAAGGGTAATTGTGGTGTCGGGGCCAATGTTCCTCTCGACCGAGGAATGCGAGATGTCCCGCTCGTGCCACAGGGCGACGTTTTCCAGCGCGGGAACCACCGCCATGCGGACCAGACGCGCAAGGCCGGTCAGGTTTTCACTCAGGACCGGGTTGCGCTTGTGGGGCATGGCAGAGCTGCCCTTCTGGCCGGGGCTGAAGAACTCTTCGGCCTCCAGAACCTCGGTGCGCTGCATGTGGCGGACCTCGATGGCGACGTTCTCGATCGAACTGGCAACAACGCCAAGTGCCGCGAAAAATGCCGCGTGACGGTCGCGCGGGATGACCTGCGTGCTGATCGGTTCAGGGGTGAGGCCAAGCTTGGCGCAGACATGTTCCTCGACCGCGGGGTCGATGTTGGCGAATGTCCCGACCGCGCCGGAAATCGCACCGGTCGCGATTTCCTCGCGGGCGACCAGCAAGCGGCGCTTGTTGCGCTCCATCTCTGCATAAAAGCGGGCAAAGGTCAGCCCCATCGTGGTGGGTTCGGCGTGGATGCCGTGGCTGCGGCCGATGCGGACCGTGTCCTTGTGCTCGAAGGCGCGACGCTTCAGCGCGGCAAGAAGGGCGTCCATATCGGCAAGCAGAATATCGGCGGCGCGGACCAACTGGACGTTGAAGCAGGTGTCGAGCACGTCGGAACTGGTCATGCCCTGATGCACAAAGCGGGCCGCGTCGCTGCCGACATGCTCGGCCAGATGGGTCAGAAAGGCGATGACGTCATGCTTGGTCACGGCCTCGATCTCGTCGATGCGGGCCACGTCGAATTCCACATCCCGGGCTTTCCAGACCGCATCGGCATTCGCGCGCGGGATGACGCCAATATCGGCCATGGCATCGCAGGCGTGCGCCTCGATCTCGTACCAGATTTTGAACTTCGTTTCCGGCGACCAGATGGCGACCATATCGGGGCGGGAATAGCGAGGGATCATGTGGCACGGCCTTTTCATTGGGAAAGATGCGTGCCAGCGTTTAAACCGAGACGGGTCAGGCGGCAAGGCAAAGCGTTTCTTCCTGCCGGCCGGCGGGCGCGCGCTTTGCGCGCGACGGCTTTTGTCTCGCGCCCTTCGGGCGCTCGGTGTGCCTGCGGCGCGGATATTTGAACCAGGAAGAACCTGTTCTTTGTTCTTAAAATATCCTCGCGCGAAGCGCAAAAAAAACCGCACGAAGTGCCAGAAGAAATGCGCACGAAGTGCGCTCTGCCGGGTCAGGCGACTGCCGGATCGCGCAGGACCGTCGTGATCTCGCTGACCCGTTCCAGCGTCTGGTGAACCGGGCATTTGTCTGCAATCTGAAGCAATTTCTGCCGTTGGGTATCGCTGAGGTCGCCGTTCAGATGGATGTCGCGACGAAAGCTGTCGATTTTCTGGTCGGTGATCTGTCCTGCATCCTGTGCATGGACCTTGTTGTGCGTCACATCGACCTGCACATGGTCCAGCGGCCACCCCTTGCGGCGAGCATACATCCGGATTGTCATCGACGTGCAGGCAACAAGGCCCGCCGCCAGAAACCCATAGGGTGACATGCCGCTGTCGGTGCCCCCGTAGGCGAATGGCTCGTCTGCCAATGTGTGGTGTTTCGGGCCGGCGTTGATGTCTTGCAGAAATCCGCCCGAATCTGCCTCTGACACGCGCACGACCCCTTCGGGGGCCCCGACGGGAGGCGCGGGCGGGCGCAGGTCGATATAGCGGGCGGACCATGCCGCGATGACCCCTGCCGCGTATTCCGCGTCGGAGGCGCTGCTGATCAGGTGGTCTGCATTGTCGAGGGTGACAAAGCTTTTGGGGTGGTGGGCGGCGGTGAAAATCCGCGTTGCGTTGTCGATGCCGACTGTCGCGTCGCGCGGGGCGTGCATGACCAGAAGTGCGGGTTTCAGCGCCTCTATTTCGGGCCCAAGGGAGCTTGCCTCTATATCCTTCAGGAAGGCGTCATTTATGGTGAAGGGGCGGCCGCCAAGGCGGACTGTCGCGCGGCCTTTGGCCCGTATCTCGGGCAGGCTGCCGGCGAAGCTTTGGGTCACATGGGAGGGATCAAAGGGGGTGCCGATTGTCACAACCGCGCGGGCAGTCTTGATCCGGCCTGCCGCCTTCAGAATTGCAGCGCCGCCCAGCGAATGGCCGATCAGCAGGGTGGGCGGCATCTTGTGTTCGGTCAGATAGGCGTATGCGGCCAGTAGGTCATCGACATTGGAGGAAAAGGTGGTGTTCTCGAATTCACCTTCCGAATGGCCAAGTCCGGTGAAATCGAACCGCAGCACCGCGATGCCCATGCCGGACAATCTGCCCGCGATCCGGCGCGCGGCGGGGATAGTGCCGGAGCAGGTGAAGCAATGCACGAAAAGCGCCGTTGCAAGATGTGGCCCCTCTGGCAGATCAAGGCGTGCGGCCAGCATATCGCCAGTGTGGCCTGCGAATCTGATCTTTGTCGTCGGCATAATGCGCATCCCCTGAAAGTCCCGGCCCTGAAAGCCCCGGCGAGAGTGGCTGCAAATGCGCGCAACAGGCAAGCCCTGTGACCGGATCGTCACGCAAGGGTGAGAGGGCGTGACACGCGGTCAGGCAAGCCCCATCAGGCGTGTGTCGAAAGGATAGCGGGTCAGGTTCTCAAAGCCGTCTTCGGTGATCAGCACCTGATCTTCCAGCTTGATTGAGAAATCGCCGCCCTCGGGGCTGACCAGCGCCTCGACGCACAGGACCATGCCGGGTTGCAGCACCGCGTCAAAGGCGCCCGCGACGTATTTGTCGGGATAAGCGATCAGCGGCCATTCATCGCAAAGGCCGACCCCGTGCATCTTGCAGCCGTATTTCTGGCGCTGGTAGAGGGGGGCAAGATGATGGCCGTTATGGGTCAGGTCGTGGAATGGCACGCCGGGGGCCAACATCTGCATATTGGTCAGGATATGCGCATGCGCGTGCTGCATCGCGCTGACCATATCGGGGCGCGGGGCGGCGTCGCCGACCCACCAGGTTCGGCTGATGTCGACGCAGATGCCGTAGGCCCCGATCAGGTCTGTATCGAAGGCGACGATCTCGTTGTTCTGCACGATGCGCGGGCCACATTCCTGAAACCACGGGTTGGTGCGCGGCCCGGACGCCAGCAGGCGCGTTTCGATCCATTCGCCGCCGCGCTTTATGTTTTCTGCGTGCAGGACCGCCCATATCTCGTCTTCCGAGAGGCCGGGGGCGCAGGCGGCTTCCATCGTGGCGACGGCCAGTTCGCAGGCATGAGAGGCGCAGCGCATGGCCAGGATTTCATCAGGGCCTTTGATGGACCGCGCCTTTTCAGTGACTTCTTCGCCGTCTTTGATGTCGAATCCCTGCGCCTCTAGTGCGCGAAGCCCGTGAAGCATGATTTTGTCCACCGCCAGCCGGTTGTTCGCGCCGCCGTGTTCGTTGATCAAGTCGCGCACCTGACGGGCAAAGGCATCGGCGGCGACGTCCACTTTGTCGCCACGGTCGAAATAGAATAGATCGGCACCGGATCGCACCTCGCGGACCAGCGGATTGAAACCCGACAGGAAGGGTGCATTCTTGTAGTCCCAGATCACCATATAGCCGTCGGCGCAGAGCAGGACGGCGCGGAACGGGTTATGGGTGTTCCAAAGCTGCATATTGGTGGTGTCGGTGGCATAGCGGATGTTCAGCGGGTCAAAGACCAGAAGGCCGCCATAGCCGCGATCGACGACGTGCTGCGTCAGGCGGGTCCAGCGAAAATACCGCATGGTTTGCAGGTCGGGCAGGATCAGCCCTGCGGCCTCCCATTCGCGAAAGGCCATCTGCGTCGGGCCGATCTCTATCCGGTTGTTGTCGTTCGGGGTGCCATCGGGCAGGGTGTCGCCACGGGTCGGGTCGATTTTTCGGATATCGCGATAAGGGGTGTGCATGTGCCTGCCTCCGGGGGTGTCCGACACGATGAAGCCATTCCCGTCAGGGTTTCGCGCCGGTTTCCGACGTGGAAAAGGTGCAGATACGTCGGGAAGGCCCCCATATGAACGACACGCCGGTTTTGCAGGAATATTTGCCGATCAAGCCCTGGATGGTGGCCCACACGCGGCGCTTGCCCGGACTTCAGCCGGTCGAGGCCGGGGACTGGCTGCGGGTGGATGATGCCTATGCGGGGCAGATGGCGCTGCGCGATCGCCTTATCGCAGAGCGGCCCTGCGCGGTGCATGCGCTGTTGCCAGAGGCTCGCGCGGCGGCGGGGGGGCTGCTGGCGCGGGGGCTGGCAGAGCTGCGCGGGATGGACGGGTTCACAGTGCGCGGCGACGTGGTCACGCGGCCCGACGGGGTCAGCGTGCCGATTGATCCGGCGCAGCCGTTGCTGACATTGGGGCGGCTTGTGCAGGAGGATCTGTGCCTGCTTCAGCCGATACGCGACCAGCATGTTCTGACCGGCGCGATCCTGTGCTTTCCGGCAAGCTGGACCCTGGCGGAAAAGATCGGGCGGCCGCTGACGGCGATCCATGACACGGTGCCGGACTATGACGGAAACATTGCCGTGCGGGTGCAGCGGGTGTTCGATGCCATCCGCGTGGACCAGCCCCTGTGGCGGGCAAATGCGATGCGCTACGCCGATCCGGCCTTGTACCAGCCAAGACGCGCCGCGGACCCGCGTATCAGGCCGGCTATGGCACCGTATATCCGGTCAGAGCGTCAGTGCCTTGTCCGGCTTGCGTCTTTTCGGGCGGTTGTCTTTTCCATCCACACCTATGTGGTCAGGGACAGTTGCCTGACGGCAGAGGAAACCGCGATGCTTGACGCAGGGTCCGGCACCTAGGCCGCCGGATCACAGCATTTTCATCAGCATATCTGGCGCGCCGCTTGCCATCAGGCCGATCGCGGTGCCGGTAATCGACATGGCATGGGCGGTGGCACGCAAATTTTCGCCGCCAAGGATGTTGAACATCAGCACGCCGAACCCGATAGGAAACGCGATGACCATAAGGGTGGCATTGATCGTGTAAACGGTCAGGCGCGTGGCCAGCGTGCCGCGCCGATCCTCGTAGGATGCGGGCACAGCCATCTGGTCGGACATGTCGGAATTTTTGGGCGGAATGATGTCGACGTTCGAATAAAGCGCGGCCCTGATCCGGTTGAAGTCATTGTAGGTCTGGATCGGGCGCGGCTCTCGCGGGGTCGCCATCAAATCCATGATGGACGGGGAAACCTGCTCTGACTGGTTTTCCGTTGCCTTCAGATAGGAGGCGTCCAGTGCATCATGAACCACCTCGACTGGCGCCGGTGTGTGGGCAAAGGCGGCTTGCCCGTCCAGAAGGCTCATCCTGAGGCGGCGTCTGCTTTTGTCACGCAGGGCGGTCTCGAACCGATCAGGCCTGCGCGGACGCACGATTTTCTCTTCTTCCGCGAAGATATTCATAAGGTCCTGGTCTAGCATCTTGTCGTCCCCACGTCTTACAGGTGTGGATCGCGGATCTTCCGCAATGACCTGCAGGTTGCCCAAAAACCGAAGCTACTTACCGTTACGGGCGACGATTGGTTCCCCAAGCGGGGCGGTCCGGTCCTGCGATACACACACTGTCACAGGCTGGCGGGCCTTCGTCGTATTTCTGGAACTGCGGCCCCTTGAAACCGTTTTGCGGTCCTGTGGGTGGTGCGGTCCTTATCCCTGAATACAAGACGAATAGGGAAACAGTTGGGCGCATTCTGCGAAACAGTGGCATGAATTTGACGCAATTCAGCGGTGTGTTTCCGAGGATGACCTTATTTTAGGCCGTAAAAACAATGCAGTGTGGCTTTTTCAGGTATTGCGGCGAAAAACTGCGCGTTTTTGCGGGAACGGATCAAATCCAGGCGATTCGATCAAACTGCGCGATCTGGCGAAACAATGGCGGACCCCAAAATGAAAAAGGGCGCCCGAAGGCGCCCTGATCCGATGTGGAAGGGTGGGGGAAACCCACCGACCCTTTTAGCAGGAGTAATACATCTTGTACTCGATCGGGTGAGGCGTGTGCTCGTAGGCATACACTTCTTGCCATTTCAGCGCCATGTAAGACTCCAGCTGGCCTTTGGTGAACACGTCACCGGCCAACAGGAAGTCGTGATCCGCTGCCAGTTCGTCCAGCGCTTCGCGCAGGGAACCACACACGGTCGGGATCTCTGCCAGTTCTTCGGGCGGCAGGTCGTAGAGATCCTTGTCAGAGGCGGCACCCGGATCGATCTTGTTCTTGATGCCGTCAAGGCCGGCCATCAACAAAGCGGCGAACGCCAGATAGGGGTTTGCTGCGGGATCGGGAAAGCGAGCCTCGACGCGCTTGGCCTTTGGCGATTCTGTCCATGGAATACGAACGCAGCCAGAGCGGTTGCGGGCGGAATACGCGCGCAGAACGGGGGCCTCAAAACCCGGGATCAGACGCTTGTAGCTGTTCGTGGTCGGGTTGGTGATCGCGTTCAGCGCCTTGGCGTGCTTCAGGATGCCGCCGATGAAATACAGCGCCTCCTGCGACAGGTCGGCATATTTGTCGCCTGCAAAGATCGGCTTGCCGTCTTTCCAGATCGACATGTTCACATGCATGCCGGTGCCGTTGTCGCCCGAGATCGGCTTCGGCATGAAGGTCGCCGATTTGCCGTAGGCCTGAGCCACGTTGTGGATGACATATTTGTACTTCTGGATTTCGTCCGCCTGATGGGTCAGCGTTCCGAAAATCAGGCCAAGCTCGTGCTGGCAAGACGCCACTTCGTGGTGGTGCTTGTCAACTTTCATGCCCATGCGCTTCATCGTGGACAGCATTTCGCCACGCAGGTCTTGCGCGTCGTCAATCGGGTTCACGGGGAAGTAGCCGCCCTTGATGCCGGGGCGGTGGCCGGTGTTGCCCATCTCGTACTCGGTGTCGGTGTTCCAGGCTGCGTCGATCGCATCGACCTGATAGGACACTTTGTTGCTGCTGACGCAATAACGGACGTCGTCGAAGATGAAGAATTCAGCTTCGGGGCCCATATAGGATGTGTCGCCGATGCCAGAGGATTTCAGGTAGGCCTCTGCCTTCAGCGCGGTGCCGCGTGGGTCGCGGTCATAGGCTTCGCCGGTGTCCGGCTCTACCACGTTGCAATGCACGCAAAGCGTTTTCTCGGCATAGAAGGGGTCAAGGTAGACGCTGTCGGTGTCCAGCATCAGTTTCATGTCCGAGGCTTCGATCGACTTCCAGCCAGCGATCGACGAACCGTCGAACATAAAGCCTTCCTCGATGAAATCCTCGTCAACCAGATCGGCACAGACTGTGACGTGCTGAAGTTTACCCTTTGGATCGGTGAAGCGGATATCGACGTATTCGATTTCCTCGTCTTTGATCATCTTTAGAACTTTTGATGTGCTCATTGGGCCTTCCCCTTAGTGAATCCTAGAATCGTCATGCGGTTTTTGTGTCCCGCAGTGTTAAAGCGCGTCATCGCCGGCTTCGCCAGTCCGGATACGGATGGCCTGTTCGACGGTCGAGACGAAAATCTTGCCATCGCCGATCTTGTCGGTCTTGGCCGCGCCGATGATCGCCTCGATGGCGCCCTCGACCTGATCGTCCGGCAGGACGACCTCGATTTTGACTTTTGGCAGGAAATCAACGACATATTCAGCGCCGCGATAGAGTTCTGTGTGGCCTTTCTGACGGCCGAACCCTTTGACTTCGACCACAGAGAGTCCCTGAACGCCGATCTCTTGCAAAGCTTCCTTCACCTCGTCGAGTTTGAAGGGTTTAATGATTGCCTCGATCTTCTTCATCGCCTGCGACTCCCTTAAGTGTGGCTCTTCGTCAGGTGTCAGACCACTTTCCCCGAGGGCGGACAATTGAGTAGGGTCAGAGAGGGCGAACGGCAGGCGGGATTCCCTGTCGCGTGATTAAATTTTGTGCGTTTAGCTTTTATATTGTGCTGTTTGAAAACTTTTGAGGCTGAAAAATGACCGAACTTCTGACTTCTGCCCAAATGCGCGCCATCGAGTCCGCGGCAATCGCCACTGGTGCGGTCACGGGTGCTGCATTGATGGAGCATGCGGGACGCGGGGTGGTCGAGGCCGTCTTTGCCCGTTGGCCCGCGCTTGCGGCGGGGACGTTCCGCGCGGTGGTGTTGTGTGGTCCGGGGAACAACGGTGGCGACGGGTTTGTCGTGGCGCGGATGCTGGCCGACTGGGGCTGGCAGGTCGAGGTGTTCCTGTTCGGCGATCCGCCCCGCCTGCCGCCCGACGCGCGGGCGAACCATGACCGCTGGTGCGCCACGGGACTGGTGCGGCGGATGGACGGTGACGCGATCGGGGCGGGCTATCTGGCGGGGTTCGATCTGGTTGTCGATGCGGTGTTCGGCACAGGCCTGACACGCCCATTGCCTGACGGGGTCAGCGCCTTTCTGACCAAAGGTTTTGACGGTGCCAACCACGCGCGGATTGTCGCGGTCGATGTGCCATCCGGCCTTGATGCGGACACGGGGCGGCTGTGGTGGGACGGGCCGATGCCGTATCCGATGGCGGCGTCCCTGACGGTAAGTTTTCATCGGGCCAAGCGCGGGCATTATCTGGGGGACGGCGGGCAAGTCTGCGGGAGCATCAAGGTGGTGCCGATCGGGCTGGACCGGCAAAAGGCCGATTTTCCTGAGCCAGAGCGTCTGGAATTGTTGGACCCTTTGGATTTCGACGCGGTTCAGGTGCTTGGCAAGGGGGGCGGGCACAAGTTCAGCCACGGCCACGCCTTGATCCTGTCGGGCGGCGTTGGTCACGGCGGCGCGGCGCGCCTTGCGGCACGCGGCGCATTGCGGATCGGGGCAGGGCTGGTAACGCTGGGGTGTCCGCCTACCGCCCTGATCGAGAATGCGGCGCAGTTGAATGCGGTGATGCTGCGGCCCGTAAAGGGCGCAGAGGGGGTGGGCGCCGCGCTGGCTGACACCCGGATCACCGCGCTTTGCCTCGGGCCGGGCATGGGGGTCGTGCTGGCTGCGGCAATGCTGCCCGCCGCGCTGGATGCCAAACGTGCCACTGTGCTGGACGCCGACGCGCTGACCGCCCTGGCGCAATCGCCCGATCTGTTTGCGCGGCTTCACGGGCGCTGCGTGCTGACGCCCCATGCGGGCGAATTCGCGCGCCTGTTTCCCGACATTTCTGAGCGGCTGAAGGACCGCGCCTGTTCCAAGGTGGAGGCAACGCGCGACGCGGCGGCGCGGGCGGGCTGTGTCGTGCTGTTCAAAGGCGCGGATACGGTGATTGCCGACGCGCGGGGGTGCTGTCGCTTGAACGCGGCCTTTTACGACCGCGCGGCACCCTGGCTGGCCACCGCAGGGGCGGGCGATGTGCTGTCAGGGTTCATTGCGGGGCTGATGGCGCGGGGCATCGCGCCGATGCGGGCGGCGGAACTGGCCGTCCGGCTGCATGTCGATTGCGCCCGTAGCTTTGGCGCAGGCCTGATCGCCGAGGATTTGCCCGAGGCGCTGCCGAAGGTGTTCCGGCAGCTTGGGTTGTAGCCTCAGGCGTCGACACGCACCGGCACACGAGAGGCCACTTCCATACCGTCGGCATAAAGGACGTATTGTTCGTCGAACTCCAGGGTGAACACCCGCAGGCCTGTCGCCGCTGTGGGCTTGACATAGGCGCCGTCCATCAGGCGCGACACGGGCACCAGCGCCTCTGGCGCGCCGAACAGGCTTTTTGCGCGCCAGTCGCGCACCAGAACCAGCGTGTCGGGCGCCAGAACCGTGTCACGGTCAGGGCGGCCATGGCCCAGAGAATGCGACGCGACACATACCCCGCGGGCCTTTGTGACGGTCGCAGTGATCGCACGCAGAATCCGCATGCCGCGGCGGGTGACGACCCGATCGCCGACATTCAGGAATTCAACGGCGATTTCGCCATCGAGCGTCAATATGTTCGTGCCGGATGTGAATCCGGTAACGGGCGCAATTCGGCCTGCGTCAGGGGGAAATTCCCGCGCGAGCCTGTCATTCTTGTGTGACATGGCGTCTCTCGCTATATGTTACTGCCTCGGTTTTCTTTTGACACTATGACAATAGAGCGGCCTTGGCACGTATTTTATTACGTTGTTTTTCCTCTCGCATCCTCCGTGAACCTTTGCTAGACAGGCGCGGAAATTCAGGGCGGCCCAAGGTGGCTGCCCTGTTGGTTATGCGGGTGTGGCGGAATTGGTAGACGCACCAGATTTAGGTTCTGGCGCCGCAAGGCGTGGGGGTTCGAGTCCCTTCACCCGCACCATGACTTGGAAAAAGGACGATAACATGCAGGTCACCGAGACCCTGAACGAAGGTCTGAAGCGCGGCTACACCATCACCGTCACGGCGGCTGAACTGGATGCCAAAGTAATGGAACAGCTGGTCGAGGCGCGCCCCGAGATCGAGATGAAGGGCTTTCGTAAGGGCAAAGTGCCAATGGCCTTGCTGAAAAAGCAACATGGCCAGCGGATGCTGGGCGATGCGATGCAGTCCGCAATCGACGCCGCGATGTCCGAGCATTTTGAAAAGACAGGCGAGCGCCCCGCGATGCAGCCCGACGTCAAGATGCAGGCGGGTGACGCATGGAAAGAGGGTGACGATGTCATCGTCGACATGACCTACGAGGCCCTGCCGGAGATTCCGGACGTGGACCTGAAGGCAGTCAAGCTGGAGAAAATGGTTGTCAAAGCGGGCGAAGACGATATCGCCGACGCGCTGAAGAACCTTGCCGAAACGGCGCAGGTCTTTGAAGACAAGAAAAAAGGCTCCAAGGCAAAAGACGGCGACCAGATCGTCATCGACTTCCTTGGCAAGGTCGACGGCGAGGCCTTTGAGGGCGGCGCTGCTGAAGATTACCCGCTGGTTCTGGGCTCTGGCAGCTTCATCCCCGGCTTTGAAGAGCAACTGATCGGCGCGAAAGCGGGCGACACGCTGGACGTGAACGTGTCCTTCCCGGACGAATATCAGGCGGCGAACCTCGCTGGCAAAGCGGCTGTGTTCGAGTGCACTGTGAAAGCAGTCAAAGGCGCGAAAGCGGCAGAGATCGACGACGCGTTGGCCAAGAATTTTGGCGCGGAATCGCTGGATGCGCTGAAAGGCCAGATCGCAGAGCGCCTTGAGGCCGAATATGCCGGTGCCTCGCGCGCCATCATGAAGCGCGGCCTGCTGGACGCGTTGGACAAGCTGGTGAAATTCGAGCTGCCGCCATCGTTGGTGGATGCCGAGGCCAGCCAGATCGCGCATCAGTTGTGGCACGAGGAAAACCCCGACGTGCATGGTCACGATCATCCCCAGATCGAGACGACAAAAGAGCATACCGATCTGGCAGAGCGCCGCGTGCGTCTTGGACTTTTGCTGGCCGAAATGGGCCGCAAGAACGAGATCACCGTGACCGACGCAGAGTTCACACAGGCGGTGATGAACCAAGCCCGCCAGTACCGCGGTCAGGAACGTCAGTTCTTTGAATTCGTTCAGCAAAACCAGCAGATGCAGCAACAGCTGCGCGCGCCCTTGTTCGAGGACAAGGTCGTTGATTACGCCTTCGAGCTGGCAACGCTGACAGAAAAGACAGTGTCGAAAGAAGAGCTGCAAAAAGCGATTGAGGCTTTGGACGAAGAATAATTCATTCGTTCAATTCCATGATTTTCAAAGGGCTGCCTTCGGGCGGCCCTTTTTCTTGCGGAAACGCCTGGCGGCGTTAGTCCTGTGTCTCGCGCCCTGCGGGCGCTCGGTTTGCCTTCGGCGAGGATATTTTAGACCAAAAAGAACGGGATATGATATCTTCTCGGTCCAAATACTCTCGCCGAAGGCGGCGCCGTCATTTGCCATCGGGCGGGGCATATGAAAAAACCGCGCCGGATTTCTCTGGCGCGGTTTAAATTGTTTTGCAGTGACGAGGACGCTATCAGGCGTCGTCGTCCGATGCTGTCGCTGCGTCGCCGCGGGGGGCATAGTCGTCGTCCATGCCGGCTGCGCCGAGTTCGTCGAACAGTTCGGAGATCTCGAATTCGGCTTCGGCTTCTGCTTCTGCGGCCAGTTCCTGGATGGATTTACCGGCAGCTTGCAGCTGGGCCTCGTCGACGGAGCGTGCGACGTTGATCGTGATCGTCGCTTCGACTTCGGGGTGCAGACGGACGCGCATGTCGTGCAGGCCGAGTTCCTTGATCGGTGCGATCAGGGAGATCTGCTTGCGGTCGATGGTGAACCCGTCGGTCTTTGCAACATCCGCTGCGTCACGTGGAGTGACCGAGCCGTAAAGCGAACCGCCGTCAGAGGCAGAGCGAATCACGATGAACTTTTGTCCATCCAGTTTCGCCGCCATTGCTTCGGCTTCTTTTTTGGTCTCGAGGTTGTTGGCTTCGAGCTGTGCTTTGCGGGCTTCGAACGATTTCACGTTCGCGTCCGAGGCGCGCAGCGCTTTGCCTTGTGGCAACAGGAAGTTACGGGCGTAGCCGTCCTTTACGGAAACGACTTCACCCATCTGACCCAGTTTGGCCACGCGTTCTAGAAGGATAACTTGCATGTGCGTTTGCTCCTTACTTCACAGCGTAGGGCAGCAGGGCGAGGAAGCGGGCGCGTTTGATCGCACGGGCCAGTTCACGCTGCTTTTTTGCCGAAACGGCGGTGATGCGGGATGGGACGATCTTGCCGCGCTCTGAGATGTAGCGTTGCAGAAGACGTGTGTCCTTATAGTCGATTGCCGGTGCGTTGTCGCCCGAGAAGGGGCATACTTTGCGGCGACGGAAAAACGGTTTGGCTGCCATGATTTACAGTCCTTTCCTAATGCTTCAGATCAACGACGGTCGCCGCGGTCGGGACGGTCACCACGATCGGGACGGTCGCCGCGGTCAGGACGGTCACCACGCGGGGCACGGTCGCCACGGTCAGGGCGATCACCGCGATCATCACGCTTTTGCATCTGGGCCGATGGGCCCTCTTCGTGGGCGTCGACCTTGATGGTCAGAACGCGCATCACGTCGTCATGCAGGCGCATCAGGCGTTCCATTTCCTGAATCGCCGCCGCAGGAGCGTCGGTTTTCAGAAAGGCGTAATGGCCCTTGCGGTTTTTGTTGATCTTGTAGGCCATCGTTTTGATGCCCCAATATTCGTGCTCGACGACGCTGCCGCCGTTGTCCGAAAGGATCGTGCCGAAATGCTCGATAAGGCCTTCGGCTTGCGTGTTGGACAGGTCCTGACGCGCAATCATAACATGCTCGTAAAGCGGCATGCGTGCTCCAATACTTTTCAAGCGCACTTCATAGGGTTGGGCAAATCCCTCCGCGACCCACCCACGAGAGGCTGCGCTGTTTCCGTAATTTGCGGAAGGACGGTGCCTTATACACGCTGGTGGCGGTGATGCAAGGTGATTGGGGCGCGGGAAGAGGCATGGCGGGCGCATGCGTGGCGCGCGAGGGAGAGGTTGGAAATTGGCCCGAAAAGAGCCAGAGTTTGCCCGATTTTAAACATGTTTGGCGGGCTATATCGGGGCATAGTTTCATGGAGGCCAAGCTTATGACAATGTATAACGCGGAATTCCTGCCGGATGCAGACATCAAAATGCGCCGCGACGCCTTGCACGTGACTGAAACCCATTGGGGATACACCTTTGCCTGCGGGTCCGGTCCAGAGACCGAAGCAAGCCTGCGGGGCGGGATGATGCGCTTTCTTGGGATGTGCATGGTTATGGCCGCGATTGGCATGTGGGCCTTGCCCGGTGCCATTGCGCAAAGCGATGTTCTGGGGTTCAAGCTGCTGGTTTGCGTGCTTTTGGCGGGGATCGGTGTGATCTTGTTGACCCGTGGCGGCGATATGGGGCGCCACGAGGTTCAGATCGACCGCAACTGCCGCGAGATCCGTCAGGTGCTGCGGATGAAGACAGAGGCGGAAACGCTGCTGGCGCGTCATTGCTTTGACGAGGTCGGGTCTGTCATGACGCAGGTGCACGACGACGGGTCTGCCGCAGTATACCTGCGGATGAAGGATCAGGCCGCCGTGATCGAGTTGTCGAGTGGCGGCGCGTCCGCAATTCGCAAACTGGCGCTGCGGGTCAGTGCTGATTTGGGGAATCTTGCGCTGCGCGAGTTGCCGCAGCGCGCGTCGCAAGATGTTCCGGTCAAGGCCTCAATGCCCCGTGCAAGTGTTCGCCCCTGAACACCCGCTGTTTGTTCCTGCGCAATTGCACATTCAGCAGATCGCGCCAATTAACGTCACAGACCAATGACCAATGGAGTGACGTTAATGAAGACCACAATAATCGCCGCAGCACTTTTGGCTGTGACCGTAGGCAGCGCATTTGCCGCGCCCGAGACATACACGCTGGATTCCAGCCACAGCCAGATCGTATTTTCCTACAACCACCTTGGGTTTTCCACAGGGTATGGCATGTTCTCGGGTTTTGCCGGTGACATTGTTTATGATGCGGACGCCCCTGCGAATTCCACCGTTTCGGTGTCCATGCCGCTGAAATCCATGCTGACAGGCTGGCAGGAGCGGTTCGACCACTTCATGTCCGCCGATTTCTTTGCCGCGACCGATGACGAGACGATCACATTCATCTCGACAGGGATCGAAGTGACGGGCGAGAACACAGCGATCATCACTGGCGATCTGACGCTGAATGACGTGACAAAGTCCGTGGCACTGGATGCAAAGCTGAATCAGGCAGGCAATCACCCGATGGCAAACCAGCCATGGCTGGGTTTCGACGCGACGACCACATTGTTGCGCACGGACTATAACCTTGGCCTGTTCGAGCCCTTCGTGTCGAACGAAGTCGATGTGAAAATCTCGATCGAGGCGATGAAGGCCCAGTAAACCGGGGCTTTCAGACCAACAAAAAGGCCTCGCCGGTTCGCCAGCGCGGCCTTTTTTCGTATCTGGTTTTCGTGGTGGGCGCGCGTCTTACCGTGTGGCGGTCAGGTCGATGCTGACCGCAACGCCAAAGCCTATGGTGCTTTCGTCGGCATAGGTTTCACCGATACCGAAGGTGCGGCGGTCTAGGGTCGTCGTGCCCGACATGGTCGCCGTATCGCCCGCGATGGCCAGCGAAAAGGGCAGGTCGACAGGCACAGCCCGGCCTTTCAGCGTCAGGATGCCCTTGGCGATATAGCCGTCGCCCGCTGGCAGGATGTCGGCGGCGAAGATGGCCGTTGGAAATCCGCTGACATTGAAGAAATCCGCCCCCAGCGCCTGTTGCGTGACAGAACCGAGGGTCAGGCTGCCGATGTTGATCGTGGTCTCGACCGTGCCATTCTTTCCGTCCGTCGGCGTTTCGGAAAAGGCGATGGCGGCGGTCCAGTCGGTGAACTGCCCCTGAACCGTGTTTCCGAATTGCGACAGGGCGATTTTTATCTGCCCGTCGGTCACGGTCCAGTCGCTGGCGACCTGTTGCAGGCTGGCGGCGGGGCGTTGTTCGCCCGTCGATGTGGCTGTCATCCCGAAGGTCAGGCCAAGCCCGATCGCCACGGCATAGATCGCACTGGCGGCGATCTGTGGCAGGCGGCTGTGGGTTTGCTGCGGCAGGACCGGGTCGGCGATGCGGCCGAACCACATGCGCCGCAGGGTCGCGTCCTTGTCGATGACATGGTGCTTTAGGGCACCTGCGATATGCAGCAGAACCGATCCGATCAGCACCTTGCCAAAGACCGCGTGCAGCGTGGCGAAAAGATGCGCCAGCGTCTCGTCCTTGGGCACAAAGGGCAGGGATTGGCCGAAGGGCCACCAGATCGGCGCAAAGCCCGAGGTTGCGGCATGTTCGATCCAGCCAGTCAGGGGCACCAGAACCAGCGAGGCATAGAGCAGCCAATGGACGAGTTCCGCCAGAAAGGCCTCTGGTTTCTTGTCGGCGTTCAGAAGGCCCGGCTTTGGCTGCGTCACCGCCCACAGGATGCGGGCAAGGGCCACAAGAAAGACGGCGACGCCCAATGTCTTGTGGATCGAGAACAGCAGCGCCTTTTGCGCCAGTTCCTCGCCCGTGGCGTGGGGCAGGTCGTTTGCGATCATGCCCAGCGGGATCAGCGAAATGATCAGGGCCGCCGTCAGCCAGTGAAATGTTTTTGTGACGCCGCCATAACGGGTTTTCGTATTGTTAAAAGCCATCTGGCCCTCCTGTTTTCAGGGGAGTGTCTAGCACAACGCCGGGGGCTGGCAATTCGCGCCCCTGCACAAATGCCTGTGCGGTGGTGCTGTGGGAATTGCGCAAGGCGCACAGGCAGGGTATCCCGAAAAGAAAAGAAAACTCAGGAGGGACCATGAGCCGCGCATTTGTATTTCCCGGACAGGGGGCGCAGACCATTGGCATGGGGCGCGAACTGGCGCTTGCCTATCCGGCCGCGAAGGCCGTGTTCGACGAGGTGGACGATGCGCTTGGCGAAAAGCTGAGCGCACTGATCTGGGAGGGGGAGCAGGACGCGCTGACCCTGACGCAGAACGCGCAGCCTGCCTTGATGGCGATGTCCATGGCTGTTGTGCGCGCATTGCAGGCCGAGGGCGTGGCGATATCGTCTGGCGCCTGTGTGGCGGGTCATTCGCTGGGCGAATATTCGGCGCTGGCGGCGGCTGGCGCATTTTCCGTTGCCGATGCGGCGCGGCTTTTGCGGGTGCGTGGACGCGCGATGCAAGAGGCGGTGCCGGTGGGCGTGGGCGCTATGGCTGCGCTGTTGGGGCTGGACTTTGACACCGCACGGGCCGTTGCCGAAGAGGCGGCGCAGGGCGAGGTGTGCCAGGCGGCGAACGACAATGATCCGGCGCAGGTGGTCGTGTCCGGCCACAAGGCTGCGGTGGAACGGGCGGTCGAGATCGCCAAGGCCAAGGGCGCCAAGCGCGCCATCATCCTGCCGGTCAGCGCCCCGTTCCATTGCGCGCTGATGGCGCCTGCCGCCGAAGTGATGGCGGGCGCATTGGCGGATGTGACGATCAACGCGCCTGTGGTGCCATTGGTCGCAAACGTGCGGGCCGAGGCGGTCAGCGACCCGGATGTGATCCGCGCGCTGTTGATCGAGCAGGTCACCGGCGCCGTGCGCTGGCGCGAAAGCGTTGCATGGATGGCAGGTCAGGGTGTGACAGAGATATGGGAACTGGGCGCGGGCAAGGCCTTGTCCGGCATGGTGCGGCGGATCGCCAAAGAGGTAGAGACACGGGCAGTGTCCATGCCCGAGGACGTGAAAACTGCGGCAGAGCAGGTAAGCTAAGGAGTGGAAATGTTTGATCTTACTGGGAAAAATGCACTTGTGACCGGTGCGTCGGGCGGCATTGGCGGCGCGATTGCCAAGGCGCTGCACGACGCAGGTGCCACCGTTGCGCTGTCCGGCACGCGGGTTGAACCGCTGGAGGCGCTGGCGGCAGAACTGGGCAGCCGCGCCCATGTGCTGCCCTGCAACCTGAGCGACAAGGACGCGGTCGAAGCCCTGCCAAAGGCGGCTGCGGCGGCCATGGGATCGGTCGATATTCTGGTGAACAACGCCGGCATCACCCGTGACCAGCTGTTCATGCGGATGTCGGATGACGAATGGGCATCGGTGCTGGAGGTCAATCTGACCTCGACCATGCGGCTGTGTCGCGGGGTCATGCGCGGCATGATGAAGGCGCGTTGGGGGCGGATCGTGAATATCTCCAGCGTTGTCGGCGCCACGGGCAACCCCGGACAAGCGAACTATGCGGCGTCGAAGGCGGGCATGGTTGGCATGACGAAATCCATCGCCTACGAAGTGGCCAGCCGCGGTATCACCGCCAATTGCGTGGCACCGGGGTTCATCACCACCGCGATGACAGATAAACTGACCGACGACCAGAAATCGGGTATCCTGACCAATGTTCCCGCAGGCCGCATGGGCGAAGCCAACGAAATCGCAGCCGCTGTTCTGTATCTGGCCAGCCCCGAGGCGGGCTACGTTACAGGAACAACGTTGCATGTGAACGGCGGAATGGCCATGTTGTGACAACGCCGATGCGCCTGTTGAAAGCGTTTGCCTTACGCAAACGATGTGATATAGGCGCTTCAGAATTTGCCGGGGGCGCTTGTCGCTTGTCGGTTTTCCCGCGTAGCGGGGATGAGTAAAGCCCGCTAGGGTGAAGACAAGAAACCACGGGAATGCTCCCGAACACGGAATAAGGAAAGAACATGAGCGACATCGCTGACCGCGTTAAAAAGATCGTCGTCGAGCACCTTGGTGTGGAAGAAGACAAAGTGACCGAGAATGCATCGTTCATCGATGATCTGGGTGCAGACAGCCTTGATACGGTCGAATTGGTTATGGCCTTCGAAGAAGAGTTCGGCATCGAGATTCCAGATGACGCAGCCGAGACCATCCAGACTTTTGGCGATGCGGTGAAGTTCATCACTTCGGCTTCCTGAGCGATAATTTAGCTGGTGTGATATCGAAACGGCGTCCTTCGGGGCGCCGTTTTTCTGTTCATCGCATGCGGACGCGCCGGAGCGGCGCGACATTTCTTGCCTCGCCCCCTTTCGGGGGCTCAGGCTGCCTGCGGCGCGGATATTTCAAACCAAAAAGACTTCTGGACGTTCTTCTCGGCCCAAATACTCCCCTCGCGGAGCGAGACCGCGCGAAGCGCTTTAGAAAAATGCGCGCGAAGCGCGCGCGTCCGGATCGGGAAAATCCGCCAGCGCCTGCGATTGCGTGGCTTGCGGACTTGCCCCCATAGGTCCGGGGCGTGTATCACCTTGGCTAAGTTTGAAGATACTTTTACGGGGACAGCAAATGCGTCGAGTGGTAGTGACAGGTCTGGGCATGGTAACTCCTTTGGCCTGCGGGGTCGAAGAAACCTGGAGCCGTCTGTTGGACGGGCAGTCCGGGGCAGGCCCGATCACGCGGTTTGACACAAGCGGTGTGATTACAACCTATGCCTGCGAGGTGCCTCGCGGGGACGGGACCGACGGCACGTTCAATCCGGACGAATGGATGGAACCGAAAGAACAGCGCAAGGTCGATGACTTTATCCTATACGGAATGACGGCGGCGGTTCAGGCGGTCAGGGATTCCGGTTGGGCGCCCGAGGACGAAGAGGGCCGCCTGCGCACCGGCGTTATGATCGGCTCTGGCATCGGCGGGCTGCAATCCATTGCCGAGACGGCGATCCTGATCAAGGAACGCGGCGCGAAGCGGGTGTCTCCGTTCTTTATTCCCGGCGCGTTGATCAACCTTATCTCGGGGCAGGTCTCTATCCGTTTCGGGTTCAAGGGGCCAAACCACGCGGTTGTGACCGCCTGTTCGACCGGTGCGCATGCGATTGGCGATGCGGCGCGGTTGATCATGCTGGATGATGCCGATGTGATGATTGCGGGTGGGGCCGAAAGCCCGATTTCCGAGATCGGCATCGCCGGTTTCAACGCATGCAAAGCGCTGAGCACCAAGCGCGCCGATGATCCGACCAAGGCAAGTCGTCCTTATGACGTGGACCGTGACGGATTCGTCATGGGCGAGGGGGCGGGGGTTGTCGTTCTGGAGGAATACGAGCACGCAAAGGCGCGGGGTGCCAAGATTTACGCCGAAATTCTGGGCTATGGCATGTCGGGCGATGCGCATCACATCACGGCACCGTCCGAGGATGGCGAGGGGGGCGAGCGGTCGATGCGGGCTGCGATCAAGCGCGCCGGGCTGGAGCCTGCGGACATAGATTATATCAACGCGCATGGCACCTCGACCATGGCGGATACTATCGAGCTGGGCGCTGTCGAGCGGATGCTGGGCGATGCGGCGTCGAAGGTGACGATGTCGTCGACCAAGTCGGCAATCGGGCATTTGCTGGGTGCTGCCGGGGCAGTCGAAGCGATTTTCTCGATCCTGGCGATCCGCGACCAGATCGCACCGCCAACGATCAACCTTGATAACCCTGCGGTAACGCCAAAGCTGGACCTTGCGCCGAACAAGGCCGTGAAGCGCAAGATTGATTTCGCCTTGTCGAATTCGTTCGGTTTTGGCGGAACCAATGCGTCGCTTGTGATCGGGAAGGTCAAAGCCTGATGTGGCGCCATGTTGCCTCTAACGCATTGACATTGTTTGTTGTTGCTATCTTTGCCCTGGGCGGGTTGATTGCCTGGGGACAAAAACAGTATGTGGCCGACGGCCCTTTGACGCAGGCGATTTGCCTGGAAGTCAAAAAAGGCGCCTCGATGGTGTCGGTGTCGCGGCAACTGGACGAGCAGGGCGCGGTCAGCAACGCGAGGATCCTGCGGATCGGTGCGGATTACACGGATATGTCCAGCCAGTTGAAGGCAGGTAGCTTTCTGGTGCCTGAAGGCGCCTCTATGCAGGACATCGTGGATATCGTGACGCGCGGCGGTGCCAGCACCTGCGGAACGGAGATCGTATACCGCATTGGGGTTCTGGCCAGCAGTGTGATCGTGCGGGAGTTGGACCCGGCGACCAACCGGTTCATCGAGGTGGCATCGTTCGATCCGTCGGTAGATGCTGTGCCTGACGCGTATACGACCGTGCGGGGCGAGGCCGATGTGCGATACCGCGTGGCATTGGCCGAAGGCGCAACAAGCTGGCAGGTTGTCGAAGGCCTTAAGAGTGCCGATTTCCTGACAGGCGATGTCAAGGACATACCTGCCGAGGGAGTGTTGGCACCTGACAGTTACGAGGTGGTCGCCGGTGCGGATCGCCTTGAACTGCTGGGCCGGATGCAATCTGCGCAAGAGGCAATTCTGGCGGCCGCCTGGGCAAACCGGGTGGATGGTTTGCCGGTGGATACGCCGGAGGAGGCGCTGATCCTAGCCTCGTTGATCGAGAAAGAGACCGGTGTGCCGGAGGAACGGCGTCGCGTGGCATCTGTGTTTGTGAACCGCTTGAACAAGGGCATGAGATTGCAGACAGATCCAGCGGTGATCTACGGGGTGACGAAGGGCAAAGGCGCCTTGGGTCGTGGCCTGCGGCAGAGCGAGTTGCGTGCAGTTACACCTTACAACACCTATGTCATTGACGCCTTGCCCCCGACGCCGATCGCCAATCCGGGCCGGGCGAGCATTGAGGCCGCGCTTGATCCTGACGGCACAGACTACATCTTCTTTGTGGCGGACGGGTCCGGCGGGCATGCGTTCGCGGTGACGCTGGAAGAGCATAACGCCAATGTCGCGGCGTGGCGCAAGTTGGAGGCGGAACGGCCCAAGCCCTAGGTGCGAACGCAACTAAAGAGATAGTGCTTGACATATCGAACGCTCTTAGGTATACCTTCGGGCATGCTAGAAGAAGTGGGCAAGCGGCCGGGGGAAACCCTTGGGCCGCTTTTTCATTTCTCTCGTGCGGAGTGAACGCATGAGAGGGCAGGTACAAACCTTATGACATTGATCACACCTGTTGGGGATGATGAGCCTGCGGCCGATATTTTGGCCGTGGCGCACAGACGATATGAAACCGCAATCACGGAAATCGACAAGGCTTTGGCGGCGATCAAGGCTGGCCAGTTCGAGGAAACCTCGCAGCTGACGAAGCTGCTTGGGGATTTGAACAAGGCGTCGAATGCCGCATTTGATGAGAGGGCAAGAGTTGAAACCCGTCAGAGAAGAGAAGCCGGTATTGTTCACGAGTATGCGCTCGACTTTGATCAGGCGCGGGATGAGATCGGGCGCCGCCTGGGTCGCCTGCGCACCGCCGCAGACGCAGGAAGCATTCCTGAATGACCTGAGCGAGGGGGCGTTGCTGGCGCTGCCCTGGCTGTTCGAGTTCTGGGCATTGGAGCATCAGTTGCCGCCGGAAGGGGACTGGCGGACATGGGTGATCATGGGGGGGCGAGGCGCGGGGAAAACCCGCGCCGGTTCCGAATGGGTGAGGTCCGAGGTTGAGGGATCGCGGCCATTGGATGCGGGCCGGTCCCGCCGTGTGGCGCTGGTTGGTGAAACGGTGGAGCAGGTGCGCGAAGTGATGGTGTTCGGCGAGAGCGGCATTCTTGCGTGCTCTCCGCCGGATCGCAGACCCGAATGGCAGGCGACGCGCAAGCGGTTGATCTGGCCGAACGGGGCGGTGGCACAGGTCTTTTCGGCACATGAGCCGGAAAGCCTGCGCGGGCCGCAGTTCGACGCGGCGTGGGTCGATGAACTGGCCAAGTGGAAGAAGGCGGAAGAGGCCTGGGACATGTTGCAGTTCGGGCTGCGGTTGGGGGATGCGCCGCGCCAGTGCGTGACGACGACGCCAAAGAACGTTGGTGTTCTGAAGTCGATCCTAGCGAACCCGTCCACTGTCGTGACGACGGCGCCGACCGAGGCGAACCGGGCCTATCTTGCGGCCTCGTTCCTGGAGGAGGTGAGGGCGCGCTATGCCGGGACGCGGTTGGGTCGGCAAGAGTTGGACGGCGTATTGCTGGAGGATGCAGAGGGTGCGCTGTGGACGTCCGCCGGGCTGGAGGCGGCGCGGATTGACAGGGTGCCCGCGTTCAGCCGGATTGTCGTTGCAGTCGACCCGCCGGTGACAGGGCACGCGGGGTCGGACGAATGCGGGATTGTTGTGGTGGGCGCGGTCACGGATGGCGCGCCGCAGGATTGGCGGGCGGTGGTGCTGGAGGATGCAAGCGTTGCCGCATCCTCGCCCACCGCCTGGGCGGAGGCGGCGATTGCCGCAATGGAGCGGCACGGGGCGGACCGGCTGGTGGCCGAGGTCAATCAGGGGGGGGATATGGTGGAAGCGGTGATCCGCCAGATCGACCCGCTGGTGCCCTACCGTTCGGTGCGTGCCTCGAAGGGCAAGGTGGCCCGGGCAGAGCCTGTTGCGGCCCTGTATGAACAGGGTCGGGTTGCCCATGTCCGGGGGCTGGGCGCGCTGGAGGACCAGATGTGCCGGATTACCTCGCGCGGCTTCGAGGGCCGGGGAAGCCCCGACCGCGTGGATGCATTGGTCTGGGCCTTGTATGATCTGATGATCGAGCCCGCAGCAAGCTGGCGCAGGCCAAGAGTGCGCACGCTTTAGCGTTTCTTGCGTCTATAAATATCCCAAATCCGCAGTGCCGTCGGTGCAGTAGGATCGAGTATTTTTGGAACAAAGTGACGGGCGCCGAGGGCGTCGATGATTTCTGAAAGGCATGGGGCGTCCGGCACTGCGAAAGCGGTGCCCATTGGCGTGTCCGGCGGTCAAGAGGAGTGGCGAATGATGTTCGAATTCTTGAGGAAAAGCGAGGCCGTGGTGCCCGAGCAAAAGGCATCGGCTGCCGGCCGCGTGGTTGCCTATCACGGGGCGGGGCGCGTGGCGTGGAGCCCGCGCGATACCGCGTCCCTGACGCGCACCGGGTTTGCGGGTAATCCCGTCGGGTTCAGGGCGGTCAAGCTGATTGCAGAGGCCGCTGCGGCTTTGCCATTGGTGGTTCAGGATTGCGAGCGACGATACGACGTGCATCCACTGATGGCATTGATCGCACGTCCCAACGGGGCACAGGGGCGGGCGGAGCTGTTCGAGGCGCTTTACGGGCAGATGCTGTTGACCGGCAACGGTTATCTTGAGGCGGTTGGCGGCGAGGGCGGTGTGCCTGCCGAGCTGCATGTTTTGCGGTCTGACCGGATGTCTGTCGTTCCGGGGGCCGATGGCTGGCCCGTGGGCTACGAATATGCGGTGGGCGGGCGCAAGCACCGCTTTGCCGTCAGCGAGGCGGGATCGCCGATTTGCCATGTCAAAAGCTTTCATCCGCAAGATGACCACTACGGGTTTTCACCGATGCAGGCGGCGGCGACGGCGGTGGACGTGCATAATTCTGCCTCGCGCTGGTCGAAGGCACTGTTGGACAATGCGGCGCGGCCTTCGGGAGCGATTGTGTATCGCGGTGCGGACGGGCAGTCGGCGCTGAGCGAGGATCAATATGCGCGGTTGCTGACCGAAATGGAGAGCCATCACCAGGGCGCGCAGAATGCCGGTCGCCCGATGCTGCTGGAGGGGGGGCTGGACTGGAAACCGATGGGGTTCTCGCCCTCGGACATGGAATTCCAGAAGACCAAAGAGGCGGCGGCCCGCGAGATTGCTGTGGCCTTCGGTGTGCCGCCGATGCTGTTGGGGGTGGCCGGGGACGCGACCTATGCCAACTATCAGGAGGCCAACCGCGCGTTCTACCGGCTGACGGTTCTGCCCTTGGCGGCGCGGGTGACGGCGAGTGTGGCGCATTGGCTGTCGGGGTTCACGGGCGAGGCGGTCGAGTTGAAACCGGATCTGGATCAAGTGCCCGCGCTGGCGGCGGAGCGGGACCAGCAATGGCGCCGTGTTTCTGACGCGATATTCCTGAGTGATGCGGAAAAGCGGGCGTTGCTGGGCCTGCCGCCGGTTGGTGCGGAGTGAATGTGCGGGCGTCCGCATAGATAAGGAGTTGTCAATGATTTCAGATGAATATGGGCCGAAGTTAGAGCGAAAGTTTGCCCGCGCGGACCGGGGTTTGACGGTCAGTGACGGGCTGGTGATCGAGGGCTACGCCTCGTTCTTTGGCAAGGCGGACCAGGGTGGCGATATTGTCGAGGCGGGGGCCTATACGGCGTCTCTGGCGCGACTGGCGGCGGGCGGGATGCGGGTGAAGATGCTGTGGCAGCATGATCCCGCGCAGCCCATAGGCATATGGGACGAGGTGCGCGAGGATGGGCGTGGCCTTTATGTGAAGGGCCGGTTGCTGGGGGATGTGGCCCGCGGGCGCGAGGCGGCGGCACTGATCGGCGCGGGGGCGATTGACGGCTTGTCGATCGGCTATCGCACGGTGCGGGCGCAAAAGGATGCCAATGGGCGGCGCCTGTTGGCGGAGCTGGAGTTGTGGGAGGTGTCGCTTGTGACCTTTCCCATGCTGACCGAGGCGAGGATCGGGGCCAAGGGCGAGAGCCTGCCGGACCCGGTGTGGAGTGATTTGGTGGAGGTCATCGAGGGGGCCCGCCAAATGCTGGCGCAGACCTGAGCCAGCGATACGAAACCTAAATTGTCAGGACGTTTGAATGACCAAAACCGAGACAAAGTCCCGGGTCGGGACAGATCTGTCCGCGCCCCAGCCGATGGCCGCGGATGTGAAGGCGGCATTTGCCGGATTTATGAATGATTTCAGCGTTTTTCAGGCTGATATCAAAGTGAAGTATCAACAACAGGAAGAGCGACTTACCATGCTGGATCGCAAGACAATGACCTACAACCGCCCTGCTTTGTCGGGGGCTGCCGTGACCGAGGCACCGCATCAGAAGGCGTTCCAGGCCTATCTGCGCTCGGGCGATGATGATGCGTTGCGCGGTCTGGTCATGGAGGGCAAGGCGATGTCCACTGCGGTTGCAGCCGATGGCGGGTATCTGGTTGACCCCGAGACCTCGGCGGCGATTTTGGGAGTGCTGCGCGCGACCTCTTCGATCCGGGCGATTGCCAATGTGGTGAACGTCGAGGCAACGTCGTTCGATGTGCTGGTGGATCATTCCGAACTGGGCGCGGGTTGGGCCACCGAAGGTGCGACGGCGGGCGATACGGATACGCCGCAGATCGAGCGTATTTCGATCCCGCTGCACGAGTTGTCCGCCTTGCCGCGGGCGAGCCAGCGGCTGCTGGATGACAGCGCCTTCGATATCGAGGGCTGGCTGGCGGAGCGCATCGCGGGTAAGTTTGCCCGATCTGAGGCTGCGGCGTTCATTGGTGGCGATGGCATCGACAAGCCCAAGGGCTTTTTGACCCATCCGTCGGTGGACAACGATCTGTGGAGCTGGGGGTCGATCGGCTATGTGCCGACCGGTGCCGATGGCGCGTTCGACATGAGCGACCCTGCGGATGCGATTGTCGATCTGGTCTATGCGCTTGGTGCTGGGTACCGCGCGAATGCGAGTTTCGTGATGAACTCGAAGACCGCCGGCGCGGTGCGCAAGATGAAGGACGCGGATGGCCGGTTCCTGTGGGCGGATAGCCTTGCCGCCGGGGAACCTGCACGCCTGATGGGCTATCGCGTATTGATTGCCGAGGACATGCCGGACATCGGTTCGGGCGCGACGGCGATTGCCTTTGGCGATTTCGGCGCGGGCTATACGGTTGCGGAACGCCCCGATCTGCGGGTGCTGCGCGATCCGTTCTCGGCCAAGCCACATGTGCTGTTCTATGCGACCAAGCGTGTGGGGGGCGATGTCAGTGACTTTGCCGCGATCAAACTTCTGAAATTCTCGGCAAGCTAAGGCGCTTGCGGTGAGTGGCCGCCCCTTGGGTAAGGGGCGGTCGGTGGGCGTATGTCATGGACCCCGTGTTGTCTAGCTGCTCCCCCTCCGTTCGAGCAACACGGGGAGAGGCATGCGTCCATCAGAGGAGGGCGGAAATTGCGGAGAAATTCAATGATGTTGATCGAGCAAAGCGTGGTGCCGGACGAGGCGCTGCCGATTGTGGCTTTTCGGGACCATCTGCGGTTGGGGTCGGGGTTTGCCGATGACGCGGCGCAGGATGCGGTTCTGGCTGCCGTTGTACGGGCGGCACTTGCCGTGATCGAGGGGCGGACAGGCAAGGTGCTGATCCGGCGCCGGTTCGGTTGGACTGTGACGCAATGGAGCACGTTATCGGAGCAGGCATTGCCGGTCGCCCCGGTGCAGGAGGTGGTGTCGATTGCGTTGTCGACGCGTCAGGGCGAGGTGACACCCGTTGATCTGGCGCGTGTGCGGCTGGTGCCGGACATGCAAAGACCGCTGATTGTGGCGACGGGGGCGGTCTTGCCGCAGGTGCCATTGGCGGGCACGGCGGAGGTTGTGTTCGAGGCGGGCATTGCGGCGGCCTGGGGTGATCTGCCCGGCGATCTGGCGCAGGCGGTGATGATGCTGGCCGCGCATTACTACGAACACAGGTTCGAGAGTGCGGCGCAGGGCGGGTCTGTTCCGTTCGGGGTTGCTGCGCTGATCGAGCGGTATCGCACCGTGCGGTTGCTGGGCGGGGGTGCGCGGTGAACGGCCCCGTGCTGTCGCGCCGGCTGGTGCTGGAAGAGTCGCAACGGGATGCGGACGGTGCAGGCGGTTTCAGCAAGGTCTGGGTGCCTTTGGGGCAGGTCTGGGCCGAGGTGAAGGCGGGCGCAGGGCGCGAAAGGTCGGGGGAGTTGGTGACGGTTTCCACTGTGCCCTACCGCATCACGGTGCGGGCGGCAGCGGTTGGCGCGCCATCCCGTCCGAAGCCGGATCAACGGTTCCGCGAAGGCGCGCGACTGTTCCGCATTCTGGCGGTTGCGGAGCGGGATGCGGATGCGCGGTATCTGACCTGCTTTGCCCATGAGGAGGTGCCGACATGAGTTACGGGGTTTCTGCGGCTTTGCAGGCGGCGGTTTACCAGCGGTTGCTGGGAGATGCCGTCTTGGGCGGGTTGGTCGGGGCTGCGGTTTATGATGCGGCCCCGGCGGGGTTGCTGCCGCCGACCTATGTCAGCCTTGGCCCCGAGGATGTGCGCGACCAGTCCGACAAGACGGGTTCGGGCGCGGTGCATCTGTTCACGGTCAGCGTGGTGACCGATGCGGCGGGGTTCCAGACGGCCAAGGTTGTGGCGGCGGCGGTGTCGGATGCGCTGATCGACGCGGATCTTGTGCTGGACCGCGGGCGGCTGGTGTCGCTTGGCTTTGTGAAGGCCAGCGCCCGACGGGTTGGCACGGGCACGCAGCGGCGCATTGATTTGCAGTTCCGCGCGCGGGTTGACGACATTTGAGTTTCAAAACGGAGTGATGGCCATGGGTGCCCAGAACGGTAAAGACCTTTTGATAAAGCTGGACCTGACCGGAGACGGACAGTTCGAGACCATTGCAGGGCTGCGTGCCACGCGGATCAGTTTCAACGCGGAAAGCGTGGATGTGACGAGCCTCGAGAGCCAGGGGGGCTGGCGCGAGTTGCTGGCGGGGGCTGGTGTGCGATCTGCCTCTATCTCAGGCTCGGGCGTGTTCAAGGATGCGGACACGGACGAGCGGGCGCGGCAGATCTTTTTCGACGGTGAGACGCCGGATTTTCAAGTGATCATACCGGCGTTCGGAATCGTCCAGGGGGCGTTTCAGGTGACCTCGATCGAGTATTCGGGCAGCCACAACGGCGAGGCGACGTATGAACTGTCGATGGCCAGCGCGGGTGCGCTGACGTTTACGGCGCTGTGATGGTGAACCCCTGGGCGGGAGAGGTCGCGCTGTGCCTCGATGGCGAGCGGCGGGTCTGCAAGCTGACGCTTGGGGCGTTGGCCGAACTGGAGGCGGCGCTGGAAACCGGCACGCTGATCGATCTGGTAGAGAGGTTCGAGGCGGGGCGCTTTTCCACGCGGGATGTTCTGGCGCTGGTGGTGGCGGGGCTGCGGGGGGGCGGATGGGACGGGACCGGCACGGATTTGCTGCGGTCCGATATCGGGGGCGGTCCGGTCGAGGCGGCGCGGGTGGGCGCGATGCTGCTGGCGCGGGCGTTTTCGTTGCCTGACGCCGCGCCATGAGCGGCTTTGATTGGCCCGCGCTGTTACGGGCGGGCCTGTGCGGCGCGGGGTTGAAGCCGCAGGAGTTCTGGCGACTGACGCCGGTGGAGTTGCTGACAATGCTGGGGAGCGGTGCCGGCGAGGCGCCTTTGACGCGGGCGCGGCTGGACGAATTGGCGCGCGCCTATCCCGATGTGAACGGAGGATCGGCGGATGAGTAGTGTAGACGGAATGGACGGGCTGGACGACCAGATTGCATCGCTTGAGGTCAGTCTTGGCGGTGCGCAGACAGTTGCGGCGGCATTCAACGGTGAACTGGGCCGCCTGCACGACGGGTTCGGGGCGGCCAACCGCGAGGTCGAAGCGCTGTCGCGGGGGATCAGCCGCGGATTGCGCGGTGCCTTTGACGGTTTGGTGTTCGACGGGATGAAGCTGTCCGACGCGCTGGGCAAGGTGGCGCAGTCCATGTCGAACACGATGTACAACATCGCGATGAAGCCCGTGACCAACCATTTTGGCGGGATGCTGGCGGATGGTGTCAGCGGGCTGTTCCAGGGGCTTTTGCCATTCGAAAAGGGCGGTAGCTTTAGCCAGGGGCGGGTGATGCCCTTTGCCAAGGGCGGTGTTGTGGGCGGGCCGACGACCTTTCCGATGCGGGGGGGCATGGGGCTGATGGGCGAGGCCGGGCCAGAGGCGATCATGCCTTTGGCACGGGGCGCTGACGGGCGGCTTGGCGTCAAGACCGACGGCGCGCGCGCGGTGACGGTGGTGATGAACATCACCACGCCGGACGCCCAAGGGTTTCAGCGCAGTCAGGGGCAGATTGCCGCGCAAATGAGCCGCGCCCTGGGCCGTGGCCAGCGCAACAGGTAGGGAGCAGGGATATGGGTTTTCATGAAGTGCGGTTTCCGGCCTCGTTGAGCTTTGGCTCTGTCGGTGGGCCGGAGCGGCGGACCGAGGTTGTCACGTTGGCCAACGGGTTCGAGGAGCGCAATACGCCCTGGGCGCATTCGCGTCGACGCTATGATGCGGGTGTGGGGATGCGGTCGCTGGACGATGTCGAGATGCTGATCGCATTTTTCGAGGCGCGGCGCGGGCAGATGTTCGGGTTCCGCTGGAAGGATTGGGCAGATTTCAAATCGGGCAAAGCCAGCGTTGCGCCGCAGTTTCAGGATCAGGTGATTGCAACGGGGGATGGGTCGGTCGCGGTGTTCCAGCTGAACAAGACCTACCGGTCGGGGTTGCAAAGCTACACGCGCCCGATTGCGAAACCGGTTGCGGGATCGGTGAAGATCGGCATTCAGGGCGATCCGATGCGCGAAGGGGTGGAATTCGAAGTGGACACGGCCACCGGGCTTGTGAGCTTTGCGCATCCGCCCGACGAGGGGGTCGAGATTACCGCCGGATTCGAGTTCGACGTGCCTGTGCGCTTTGACACGGACCGGATACAGACCTCTGTTGCCAGTTTTCAGGCCGGTGATGTGCCGAATGTGCCCGTGATCGAGGTGCGTGTCTGATGGCGTTGCCGGGCGAGTTGGAGGCGCATCTGGCGGGCGGTCTGACGACCCTGTGCCGATGCTGGGCGGTGACGCGGCGCGACGGGATCGAGCAGGGCTTTACCGATCATGACATGGACCTGACGTTCGAGGGGGTGCTGTTTCGCGCCGACACCGGATTGAGCGCAAAGGCGTTGCAGCAGACCACTGGTCTTGCCGTGGACAATACCGAGGCGCTGGGCGCGTTGAGCCACGCGTCTGTGTCCGAGGCGGATATTCAGGCGGGGCGCTATGACGGGGCCGATGTGCGGGCCTGGCTGGTGAACTGGGCGGATGTTTCGCAGCGGATGCTGCAATTTCGCGGCACATTCGGAGAGATCCAGCGGTCCGGCGGGGCGTTTCAGGTCGAACTGCGCGGGTTGACAGAGGCGCTGAACCAGCCGCAGGGCCGGGTGTATCAGCGGCCGTGTCCTGCGGTTCTTGGGGATAAGGCCTGTGGTTTCGATCTGTCCGCTGCGGGCTATGTTGCCGAGGTGGCAGTGGAGATCATCGAGGACGGGCGGGTGTTCCGTTTTTCCGCGATGGCGGGGTTTGATCTGCGCTGGTTCGAGCGGGGGCGTCTGAGCGTGCTGTCCGGTTCTGCCAAGGGGCTGGTCGGTATGATCAAGAACGACCGGTTGAGCGATGCGGGCCGGGAGATCGAACTGTGGGAGGTGCTGCGCGCGCCGATCGAGGCTGGCGATCTGGTGCGGATTGAAGCGGGGTGTGACAAGCGGGCCGAAACCTGCCGACTCAAGTTCCAGAACTTTGTCAACTTTCGCGGATTTCCAGACATACCGGGCGAGGACTGGCTGATGAGTTATCCGTTGCAGGCGTCGGGGAATTCCGGCGGGAGCCTGACGCGTTGAGCGCCGGTCGCTTTGCCGGGCTGGCGCGGGGATGGGTGGGGACGCCCTATCTGCATCAGGCCTCGGTTCGGGGGGCGGGTGCCGACTGCCTTGGGTTGTTGCGGGGCGTCTGGCGCGAGGCCTACGGGGCGGAACCTGAGGCGGTGCCCGCCTATACGCCGGATTGGTCGGAGCCGCAGGGCGAAGAGCGACTGTGGGCGGCTATCCTTCGGCATTTCAGCCCGAAGGACGGGGCAGGATTGGACGTCGGGGATTTGATCCTGTTTCGGATGCGGCCGGGGGCGGTTGCCAAACATCTTGGGATTATCGGGACGGCTGGGCCTGATCCTACGTTTATTCATGCATATTCGGGTCACGGGGTTGTTGAAAGCCCTTTGTCTGTCCCGTGGAAGCGCCGGGTTACGGCGCGGTTTGTTTTTCCGGAAAGGGGTGTCTGATGGCCACCATCGTACTGTCGGCTGTGGGAATGGCTGTTGGCGGGTCTATTGGCGGGACCGTGTTCGGCCTGTCGACAGCGATTGTCGGGCGCGCTGTTGGCGCGACGTTGGGGCGGGTGATTGACCAACGTCTGATGGGGGCGGGCAGTCAGGTGGTCGACACGGGCAGGGTCGAGCGGTTCCGGCTGATGGGCGCAAGCGAGGGCGCACCTGTGGGGCAGATCTATGGCCGGATGAGGGTGGCCGGTCAGGTGATCTGGGCATCGCGATTCAGCGAACGTGTGACGACCTCTGGTGGGGGTGGCGGCGGCAAGGGGGCGCCGAAATCGCCGGTTGTGCGCGACTACAGCTATTCGGTGAACCTGGCTGTGGCGCTCTGCGAAGGACGCATCAGCCGTGTCGGGCGCATCTGGGCGGACGGGGTCGAGATTTCCAGGGCCGGACTGAACCTGCGGGTGTACGACGGGGCGCTTGACCAGATGCCCGATCCGAAGATGCAGGCAGTCGAGGGGGCGGGGAATGTGCCCGCGTATCGTGGCACGGCCTATGTCGTTCTAGAAGATTTGGAACTGGCGCAATTCGGCAACCGTGTGCCGCAACTGACGTTCGAGGTGATGCGCCCTGCGCAGGAGGGTGGGCCTGTGAGCCTGTCGTCCGATATTCAGGCGGTCGCAATGATGCCGGGGACAGGGGAATATGCGCTTGCGGTGACACCTGTGCACTATTCGTTCGGGCCGGGGGCCAACCGCTCTGCCAATGTGAACTCGCCCAGCGGCGAGAGTGATTTTGCGACCTCGGTTGGTGCCTTGCGGGACGAATTGCCAAACTGCGGGTCGGTGTCTTTGATCGTCTCGTGGTTCGGGGATGATTTGCGATGCGGGTCTTGCACGTTAAAGCCGAAGGTCGAGCAAAGCCTTGCAGATGGGGTGGGGATGCCCTGGAGAGTGTCCGGTGTGGCGCGATCAGCGGCGCAGGAGATTGCGCGGCAGGATGGAAGGTCTGTTTACGGCGGGACGCCTGCGGACGCGGCAGTGATCGAGGCGATCCGCGAGATTAACGATGCTGGCCAGGATGTCGTTTTCTATCCTTTCATTCTGATGGAGCAACTTGAGGGGAACGGTTTGACCGATCCCTATACCGGGGCATCCGACCAGGCCGCATTGCCGTGGCGCGGGCGGATCACGGTTTCTGTTGCGGCCGGGCGGGACGGGGCTGTGGACGGCAGTGCTGCGGCGGAGGCGGAGGTGGTCACGTTCTTTGGGGCGGCGTCGGCCAGCGATTTTCAGGTGTCGGCAGGTGGTGTGACCTATTCAGGTCCGGCGGAATGGTCATATCGGCGGTTCATCCTGCACAATGCTGCCCTGGCGGCGGCTGCGGGTGGCGTTACTGCGTTTTGCATCGGGTCCGAGATGCGCGGCCTAACACAGGTGCGCGGGGCGAACGGTGGCTTTCCTGCGGTTGCGGCGCTGCGCGCGCTGGCGGCAGAGGTGCGGAGCCTGCTGGGAGCGGCAACCCGAATTGGTTACGCGGCCGATTGGACCGAATATTTCGGGTATCAGCCACAGGACGGTTCCGGTGATCGCTTGTTCCATCTTGATCCGCTTTGGGCGGATGTGAATATCGATTTTATCGGGATCGACAACTACATGCCGCTGTCCGATTGGCGCGATGGCGATGCGCATCTGGATGCAAGCTGGGGAACAATCCATGACCTTGGGTATCTGAAGGCGAATATCGCCGGGGGTGAAGGGTTCGACTGGTATTACCATTCGCCGGAGGCGCGTGCGGCGCAGATCAGAACGCCGATCGAGGATGGTGCGCATAACGAGCCATGGATCTATCGTTACAAGGATATGCGCGGCTGGTGGTCCAACCCGCATCACGAGCGGATCGACGGGGTGCGTCAGATGGCGGCGACCGATTGGGTTCCCGGGTCCAAGCCGATCTGGTTTACCGAATTGGGATGTGCCGCGATCAACAAGGGGACGAATGAGCCGAACAAGTTCCTTGACCCTAAGTCATCGGAGTCGAGCCTGCCTGCGTTTTCAAACGGGATGCGCGATGATCTGATCCAGATGCAGTATCTGCGTGCGATGTTCGAGTTTTGGGGCGATCCGCTGAACAATCCGGTGTCAGAGGTTTACGAGGGCAAGATGGTGGATATGGCGCGTGCCCATGTCTGGGCCTGGGATGCGCGTCCCTACCCGTTCTTTCCAAACAATCGCGATCTGTGGAGCGATGGCGCGAATTATGCGCGGGGGCATTGGCTGAACGGGCGGACATCTGCCTTGGCGCTATCCACTGTAGTGGCCGAGATATGCGGGCGCAGTGGCGTTGCCGATTACGATGTATCCAAGTTGCATGGATTGGTGCGCGGCTATGTCGTGGATGATGTGAGCAGCGGGCGGGCGGCCTTGCAGCCGTTGATGCTTGCCTATGGCTTTGACGCGGTGGAGCGGGACGGGAAGCTGGTCTTTTCGAGCCGGACAGGGCGCGCGAGCGCGGTGCTTGATCTGGACCGGCTGGCGTTGACAAAAGAACAGGAAAGCACGCTGGAGGCGGTTCGTGCACCTGTGGCGGAGGTTGCAGGGCGCGTTCGCTTGAGCTTTGTCGATGCGGATGGGGATTACGAGACGCGCGCGGCGGAGGCGGTATTTCCGAACGAGACGACCGTCACGATTTCGCAGTCCGAGGTGCCATTGCTGATGACGCAGGGCGAGGGTCGCAGTGTGACAGAGCGATGGCTGGCGGAATCGCGTGTGGCGCGGGATACGGTCCGGTTCGCGCTGCCGCCTTCGGCGCTGGGGATCGGGGCCGGGGATGTTGTCGAACTGGCGGGGGATGGTGGTCCGGCGCTCTACCGCTTGGATCATGTGGAGCAGTCAGGGGTGCAACTGATCGAGGCGGTTCGAGTGGAGCCGGGGATTTACAGCCCGAGCGACGCGGTCGAGGAGGCCGTCGCGGTGCGCCCCTTCACGCCCCCTGTGCCGATCCATCCGTTGTTTCTGGATCTACCGCTGTTGACGGGCGAGGAGGTGCCGCACGCGCCACATTTGGCGGTTACGGCGACGCCCTGGCCCGGCAGTGTCGCGGTCTATTCCTCTGCCGATGATAGCGGATACACGCTGAATCGGCTTGTCGCGGCCGGGTCTGTTATCGGGGTGACGTTGACCCCGATGGGGGCGGCTGCGCCCGGGAAGGTTGATCGCGGTCCTGCATTGCGGGTTCAGGTGTTCGGGGGCGAGTTGAGTTCCGCCGAATGGTTGGCGGTTTTGAACGGTGCCAATGTTTCGGCGATTGGCGATGGGTCGTCGGACCGTTGGGAGGTGTTCCAGTTCGCCGAGGCAGAGCTTGTCGCACCTGCGATATATGATCTGCGGTTCAGGCTTCGGGGGCAGGCGGGGTCGGGCGCGGTGATGCCCGACGACTGGCCCGTTGGAAGCCAATTCGTTTTGCTGAATGACAGACCGCAGCAGATCGACCTGCCCGTTAGCGCGCGCGGGCTTGCGCGGCATTACAGGATGGGGCCAGCCCAGCGGGGGCTTGATGATCCGTCTTATGTTCATCTGGTCGAGGCGTTTCAGGGGATCGGGTTGCGGCCCTATGCGCCTTGTCATCTGCGCGGACGTCGGAATGACGCGGGGGATTGGCAGGTCAGCTGGATCAGACGCACGCGAATTGACGGTGACAGTTGGCAATCGGTCGATGTGCCTTTGGGGGAAGAGAGCGAGGCCTATGTTCTGCGGGTTTTGGCAGAGGGCAGTATCTTGCGCGAGGTGCAGTTGGTTGAGCCCGTCTGGATCTATCCGGATGCCTTGCAGGCAACGGACGGAATTGCGGGGGGCTTCGCGATAGAGGTTGCCCAAGTGTCGGCACGGTTTGGCGCCGGGCCATTTGAGAGGATTGAATTGAATGACTGATACACAGAACCTGAAGCTGCCGCTGTTGCAGCCTGCTCAAGCACAAAAGCATGTGACGGTGAACGAGGCACTGGCGCGGCTTGACGGATTGACGCAGCTGTCGCTGATGTCTCGCCAGACGGGAACGCCACCCGTTATTGCCGCAGACGGGCAATCGTATCTTGTGCCCTTCGCTGCGGTGAATGACTGGTCGGGACAGGTTGGGTCGGTCGCGATCTTTGCCAACGGCGGCTGGGTGTTTGTGCCGCCGCAGGCCGGTTGGCGTGCATGGGTCCGGGACGAGGGGCAAACGCTGGTCTATGACGGGGTGGCGTGGCAGTCGGGGGTTTTGGCCTCGTCGGTATCGGGCGCGGTTGCGCGGTTCGATGTCATCGAATTTGACCACGAGATTGTTGCCGGGGGGGCGCATTCTACGCTGACAACAATCCCGGCCAATTCGATGGTCTTTGGGATCACGGGGCGCGTTCTGGAGGAGATTACCGGGACCGTGACCGACTGGCGGTTGGGAGTTCCGGGGGCGACGAGTAAGTTCGGGAGTGGATTGGGGACGGGCGTTGGATCTTATGTCTTGGGGATGTTGTCGGCACCGGACACGACCTATGGTGCTTTGCCGTTGATGCTGACGCCGGACAACGGAGATTTTTCGGGCGGAACGGTGCGCCTGTGTATCCATGTGTTTTCTATGACTTTGCCAAGTCTGTAGGTGATGCGGCCGATCACTCATGGGGACGTGGCCTGTGTTGCGCTGGTGGTGCAGCATCTTCCCGCGCGGTACAGGCAAAGCGTGATCCAACGCTATCTTGCGCAGGCGGATGCTGCCGATGCCTATCGCAAGAGGTTCGGAAGGGTGCATCCGCAATGGGGAAATGGCAGCCTGATGGCCGCTGTGGGGGTGAAGGGATTGCAGCAAGAACCGTTTTTGGGCGATCTTGGTTATTGCCGTGCATTCGCGGCGGTCCTCGAGGTGCTTATTGCATGGCGCTGTGACAGATGTGTAGGGGAACTGGAATAATACCCCTTCTGACTGCGTCGACGATTTATCGGCAAGGCAAGGACATCAATGCCGCTCTGGAAGCCCGGAATGGCGTTTGATTTTTTCGCGCGTATCAATGCAGCGGGAATGGCCCGTGCGGAATTTCGGGTGGATCGAAAGTCTTGGACGATGCGCGCTCCCAGCGGCTGTGCCATTCGGAAAGCTCGTTGGTTTCATGCGTGGCGACAAGAAACCCGTTCGGCAGATACGGAAATGCCTGATTTCCATCGAGGAACTGCGAGTCCTTGTGGCGGAACATGAAGTGGTAGGGCAGGAAGTTCCCTGGATCGGTAAGGCCAGCCGCACCGGCGAGTTCCCCTAGAGCCTTTAGTGTGTTCCGGTGGAAGCGGGCCACGCGTTGGCTTTTGTCGTCAGGATCAAGGGCGCGTTGCAGGAGCTTGTCCTGTGTTGCGACACCGACCGGGCAGCGATTGGTATGGCAAGACTGGGCTTGAATACAGCCGATGGCAAACATGAAGCCACGAGCCGAATTGCACCAGTCGGCTCCAAGCGCCAGCACCCGCGCGATATCAAAGGCGCTGACGATTTTGCCGGCCGCCCCGATCTTAATTTCGCCACGCAAACCCGCCCCGCGCAGGGTATTGTGGACAAAGTTCAGACCTTCGAGCATCGGCATGCCGACGCGGTTGGCGAATTCCAGCGGTGCGGCGCCGGTGCCGCCTTCTTTGCCATCTACGACGATGAAGTCAGGCGTCACGCCGGTTTCGAGCATGGCCTTGACGATCGACATAAACTCTCGCCGATGACCTATGCAGAGCTTGAACCCTACCGGCTTTCCACCTGACAATTGGCGCAGCCGCGCGATGAACAGCATCAACTCGAGAGGTGTCGAGAATGCGCTATGCGCTGCGGGAGAGGAGCAATCCTGCCCCATCGGGATGCCGCGTGCCTCGGCGATTTCGGCGGATATTTTTGCGGCCGGAAGCATACCCCCATGGCCGGGCTTTGCGCCTTGGCTCAGCTTCAACTCGATCATTTTTACCTGAGGATCAGCGGCCTGCCTGGCGAATTTTTCAGGGTCGAAGGTTCCATCGGATGCGCGGCACCCGAAGTACCCCGAGGCAACCTGATAGATCAGGTCGCCACCGCCGTCACGATGGTATTTGCTGATACTGCCTTCGCCCGTGTCATGAGCAAAGCCGCCCATTCGGGCACCTTTGTTCAAGGCCAGGATGGCATTGCCGGAGAGCGCACCGAAACTCATCGCCGAAATATTGTAGAGCGACGCCTCATAGGGTTGTACACAGTCCTTGCCACCGATTTTTACGCGAAAGTCGGTATCCTTGATCGTCTTGGGCATTACCGAGTGGGTGATCCAGGCATAGCCCGCATCATAGACGCGTTCAGCCGTGCCGAAGGGACGTTTGTCCTCCACACCCTTTGCTCGCTGATAGACCAAGCTGCGCGCCTCGCGGCTGAAAGGCTCTTCGTCTTTTTCGCCTTCGATGAGGTATTGCCGGATCTCGGGGCGTACGCCTTCGAAGATGAAGCGCATATGCCCTATGACCGGATAGTTTCGCAGGATGGAGTGTTTGGTCTGCCTGACATCCATGATGCCGAGAACCGACAAGGCCCCGGAAACCAGGAATGGAGCAGCCATCCAGCCCCCTGAAGCGGCGAAGAGGGCGCCAAAGACAAGCATGAGAATGACAGAAAGTCCGAAAACAGAGTAGCGGTTGAGAATAGTGATGTGGGTCATTTGTCTCATTACTCGGGCAAGGCTGCGACACTGGAAAGCGGCACATGACATCGCACCCCTGACTGGAGCATATGAAGATGGGGTGCGATCAGCAACCTGCGCTGTTCGACAATCTTCGCTGTGTGCTTGGAATTGACGCGTGTGGCATAGGCTACGCTGGAACGTTTGCCGTCCAGTGCCGGTGTTTTATGGGTGCGAACCTGGTTCGCCCTGTCGGGACGTGACACTACGGGTCCAGGTTGCGACGCACGAATAATTGACCAAAGGGGTTTGCGCTTGGCCTGACGCGCTTACTTGTTGTAAAACAAATGCCAGATGGAAGGATGTTCTATGGCAGAGAAGCGCACAAAACTGGCCGAGCTTGACCCTGTATGGACCCGCATCAAGGGCGAGGCCGAGGCCGCCGTCCGCGCGGAACCTTTGCTGGGCGGGTTGATCCACTCCAGCATTTTGCACCACGGGTCTGTCGAAAACGCCTTGGCGTTCCGGATTTCCCTGAAACTGTCGTCGGGCGAAATGTCGGAGCAACTGCTGCGCGAGATCGCCGATCACGCATACGAAAGCGATCCGGCACTGGGGCAATCGGCGCGCGCCGACATTGTTGCGGTGTTCGACCGTGACCCGGCCTGCCACCGTTTTTTACAGCCGATCCTGTTCTTCAAGGGCTACCAGGCGATTCAAGCCTACCGCGTCGGGCATTGGCTGTGGACCGAGGGGCGGCACGATCTTGCATATTTCTTCCAGATGCGGATTTCAGAAGTTTTTGGCGTTGATATTCACCCAGCGGCGCGGATCGGCAAAGGGATCATGATCGACCATGCCCATTCTATCGTGATCGGCGAGACCGCCGTTGTGGGCGACAATGTGTCGATGCTGCATTCGGTGACGCTTGGCGGGACCGGCAAGGAAGAGGAAGATCGTCATCCAAAGATCGGCGATGGTGTTTTGATCGGGGCAGGAGCCAAGGTTCTGGGCAATATCCACGTCGGGCATTGCAGCCGGATCGCGGCGGGTTCTGTCGTGTTGGAGGATGTGCCGCCGTGCACGACCGTCGCCGGGGTGCCCGCGCGCATCGTTGGCGAGGCCGGCTGTGCGCAGCCGTCGATCATGATGGATCAGGTGATCCAGCGCTCTGTGTAACACTTTGTAAACATTAAAAGAAGGGCTGCGGATTGTGCCGCAGCCCTTTTTTGTTTCAGGCCAGCATGGTGAGCGGCTGTTCCAGATTGTCGACGATTGCGCCAAGGAACTTTGCACCGACAGCCCCGTCAATCACACGGTGATCGACAGATAGCGTCACGGACATAACCGTTGCGATCGTGATTTGGTTGTCATCGCCCACGACGGGTTTCTTGATGCCCGCGCCGACGGCAAGGATGCCGCCATGGGGCGGGTTGATGACCGCGTCGAAGTTCTCGATGCCCATCATGCCGAGGTTGGAAATGGCAAAGCTGCCGCCTTGGTATTCATGCGGCGCAAGTTTTCGGTCGCGGGCGCGTGCTGCAAGATCCTTCATTTCCGCAGACAGTGCCGAGAGCGATTTTGTGTCGGCATCCTTCAGAACGGGCGTGAAAAGCCCGCCCTCGATGGCTACGGCAACCGCAACATCCGAGGCCTTCATTTGCAGAACCTTGTCACCCGCCCAGACGGCATTCGCTTCTGGCACCGCTTGCAAGGCCATCGCGCAGGCTTTGATGATGAAGTCGTTGACCGAGAGTTTGACATCGCGGCTTGCCAGCTTTTTGTTGAGATCGGCGCGGAATGCCATCAGGGCGTCCAGCTTGATCTCGCGGCGCAAGTAGAAATGCGGGATTGTTTGCTTGGCCTCTGTCAGGCGGGCGGCAATGGTTTTGCGCATGCCGTTCAGCGGAATTTCGATGTATTCACGACCTTCGTACATCCGGGCGACCATATCACTGGACGGACCTGTGGGGGCTGCGGCGGCAACGGGGGCAGCCGTTACGACAGGTGCCGCCTTGGCTGGGCCGGCGGTTGCGCCTTCGACATCCGCCTTGACGATGCGGCCATGGGGGCCGGAACCCGTGATGCCCGAAAGGTCCAGGCCCTTGTCCGCCGCAATGCGGCGCGCGAGGGGCGAGGCGAACACCCGAGCGCCGTCAGAGGCTTTTGCGGCGGCCGGTGCCGATGCGGGGGCGGACGCCGTGGCAGGCGCAGCCGGGGCCGCGGCTGCTGGTGCCGCTTTTACGGCGCCAATGTCCGAAGCGCTTTCGCCCTCGGCAAGCAGCACGGCGATGACAGTGTTGACTTTGACGTTGGCAGAGCCTTCGGGGATCATGATCTTGCCGATGACACCATCATCGACGGCTTCGAATTCCATGGTGGCCTTGTCGGTTTCGATCTCGGCCAGCAGGTCACCGGACGATACTGTGTCGCCCTCTTTTACCAGCCATTTGGCTAATGTGCCTTCTTCCATTGTTGGAGAAAGCGCAGGCATGAGAATTTCAATTGGCATAGCGCGATCTCCTTAACGGTAGGTGACTGATTTGACGGCTTCGATCACCTCGGCAGTGGTCACAAGGGCCAGCTTTTCGAGGTTTGCGGCATATGGCATCGGAACATCCTTGCCGGTGCAGTTGATGACGGGCGCGTCGAGATAGTCGAAGGCCTTTTGCATCAACACCGAGGAGATGTAGTTACCGATGGCACCCACGGGGAAGCCTTCCTCTACGGTGACGCAGCGGTTGGTCTTCATCACCGATTTGATGACGGTTTCGGTGTCCATCGGGCGCAGTGTGCGCAGGTCGATCACCTCCGCCGAGATGCCCTCTTCCGCCAGTTTGTCTGCTGCTTCCAACGCATATTGCATGCCGATCGAGAAGCTGACGATGGTCACATCCGTGCCCTCGCGCCAGATTTTCGCTTTGCCGAACGGAACGGTGTAGTCATCCATCACCGGCACGTCGAAGGTGCGGCCATACAGGATTTCGTTTTCCAAAAATACGACCGGGTTCGGATCGCGGATCGCGGATTTCAGCAGACCTTTTGCGTCAGCCGCAGAATAGGGCATTGCAACTTTCAGGCCGGGGATCTGCGCATAAAGCGATGCGAAATCGTGGCTGTGCTGGGCCCCGACGCGGGCAGCGGCGCCATTGGCCCCGCGGAACACCATGGGTGCCCCCATCTGGCCACCTGACATATAAAGCGTCTTGGCGGCAGAGTTGATGATGTGGTCGATGGCCTGCAGCGCGAAGTTGAAGGTCATGAATTCGACAATCGGCTTCAATCCGCCAAACGCGGCACCGACCGCGATACCGGTGAAGCCATGTTCGGTGATCGGCGTGTCGATCACGCGCTTGGGGCCGAATTCGTCCAGCATGCCCTGCGAGATCTTGTAGGCCCCCTGATATTCGGCCACTTCCTCGCCCATCAGATAGACTGTTTCGTCGCGGCGCATTTCCTCGGACATCGCATCGCGAAGCGCTTCGCGAACCGTTGTGGGCTTCATTTCTGTGCCCTCCGGGATCTCGGTGTCTTTCGGGATGACCGTTGCGACTGGTGCCTTAGCCTGTGCAGGCACCGACGCCGGCGCGGCGGCGGCAGGCTCTGCCTTGGCAGGGGCTGCGGCAACCGGCGTCGCATCGGCGCTTTCACCTTCTTCAAGCATGATCGCAATCGGGGTGTTTACTTTTACGCCCTCGGTGCCTTCGGCGATCAGGATCTTACCCATCGTGCCTTCGTCGACGGCCTCGAATTCCATCGTGGCCTTGTCGGTTTCAATTTCGGCGATGATCATGCCGGATGTGATTTCGTCGCCTTCCTTGACCATCCATTTGGCCAAGGTGCCTTCCTCCATGGTGGGGGACAATGCGGGCATAAGAATTTCGGTTGCCATATCTGATGTCTCCTCAGGCCTGCGGTGCTTCGGCGTAAATATCTGTCCAGAGTTCGCTGAGTGCGGGCTCCGGGCTTTCCTTCGAGAACTCTGCAGCCTCGTTGACGATGGCTTTGATCTCTTTGTCGATCACTTTCAGATCGTCTTCTGTTGCGTGCTTGCCGGTCAACAGAATGTCGCGGATCTGGTCGATGCAGTCGCGTTCTTCGCGCATTTTCTGCACCTCGTCGCGGGTCCGGTATTTTGCCGGATCCGACATAGAGTGGCCGCGATAACGGTAGGTTTTCATTTCCAGAATGTAGGGGCCTTCGCCCGAACGGCAGTGCGCAATGGCCTTGTCGCCGGCCTCTTTCACCTTCAGCACGTCCATGCCGTCAACGGCTTCGCCCGGAATGCCGAATGCGGCGCCACGGGTCCACAGCTCTGGTGACGAAGAGGCGCGTTGCAACGAGGTGCCCATCGCATATTGGTTGTTCTCGATCACGAAGATCACCGGCAGCTTCCACAGGGACGCCATGTTGAACGTCTCGTAGATCTGGCCCTGGTTCGCCGCGCCATCGCCGAAATAGGCGAACGACACGCGATCGTTGCCAAGATATTTGTCGGCAAAGGCCAGACCGGCACCGATCGGCACCTGTGCCCCCACAATGCCATGTCCGCCGTAGAAATTCTTTTCCTTCGAGAACATATGCATAGAGCCGCCCTTGCCGCGGCTGAAACCACCCTCGCGGCCGGTCAGTTCTGCCATGATGCCCTTGGGGTCCATGCCGCAGGCCAGCATGTGACCGTGGTCGCGGTACGAGGTGACGCGCTTGTCGCCTTCCTCTGCGGCAGCTTCCAGCCCGACGACAACTGCCTCTTGCCCGATATAGAGGTGACAAAATCCGCCGATCAGACCCATGCCGTACAACTGGCCGGCTTTTTCTTCGAATCGACGGATAAGCAGCATCTGACGATAATGCTCTAGCAATTCTTCCTTTGAAACGTTTGGATTCTTTGTCGTTTTTCGGGTGGCCATGAACCAGTCTCCCCAGCTGATTAAACAATAGTTTAGCGTTAAACTATTTCTTACCGCATCGAGAGGCAAAGTGCGAGTGTGAATTTCCCGCAGTGAAAGCCACCGTGAAAGCCACCGTGAAACCGGTCAATTAGGGTTTGATTTCAAAGAGAGGGGCAGGGATTGATCAGCGGATCACAATCTCGTCGCCACGTATCATGCCCAGGACTTCGCGCGCCTGCTGATCCAGAAGGTCCAGATCAAGATAGTCGTCGGACAGACGGCGGGCGTTGTTTTCTGCCGTTGCGACCTGTGCTGAAATATCGGCCAGTTGAGAGCGCAAATCGCGGGCTTCGGCGTCAATCTGAATGCGCCGAAACAACCCGTAGTCGCCCTGCACGGCGGCAAAGGTAAAATACATGCCCAGCGAGAATGTCAGGGCGAAATAAATCACCACGCCAAATGCGGGCCGTTTGCGGGATGCGTTCATAGGTCTGCCTCTTGCGCGATCTCTGATGGATCACTGCATGCACAATGCCACAGGTGATTCGCTTTGTGAATCCCCCCGAATGGCCTATTTCTCGAATTTTCAGAGAAACCCGCGCGTTTTCCGGCGCGGTGCGCGGATCATTCGGATTTTCGCTGCAAAAGAAAGGTGAACATGCGGAAGGGGGGGATGGGCCGGATCTCCTCTACGGTCATAGGTTCACCGACCAGAACCCGGTCCATCTCAAAGTCGGAATGCCAGCCAAGCAGGTTAGCGAAAGGCGCGAACAGCCGCTCGATAGAGGCAAGCACGCCGTCCTTGCGGGCAAAATGGTTCACGATCAGGATCTTGCCGCCCGGCTTGCAGACGCGGGCCATTTCGGCAACAACCTTTTCGGGCTCGGGCACCACAGACACCAGATACATGGCGACAACCGTGTCAAAGGTGTTGTCCGGGAACTCCAGATGCCGCGCATCCATTTCCCGCAAAGTGGTCACATGGCCCAGATCATGTTCTTCGACCTTGGATCGGGCCTTGGCCAGCATCTCGGGCGAGACATCAATCCCCGTCACATCAAGGTGCTGATCGTAGTGCTTCAACGACAGGCCGGTGCCGACGCCGATTTCCAGAACCCTGCCACTCCGGCTGTTGATATACTCGACCGCCCTGCGGCGCCCCGACCTTGTAAACGCCCCGAATGAATTGTCGTAAATCGGTGCCCAGTATTTGTATGACGTCTTTACAGCAGAAATATCCAAGTTTCGTCCTTTCAGGTCGGCACCTAAGCACCAATTGAGCATGTCACTTGCGGTAATGTTTAACGACAGAGCGCAACACCGACGCGGCATAGACAAGATCGGCGCAGATCATCAGCAGCCAGAACTTGGTCAGCATGATACCCACGATCAGTGCGGCAGATATCAGAACCCAGATGATCTTTTCCTTGGGCACCAGAATCGATTTTGGCGAAAAGGTCGGCACGCGGCTGACCATCGCCGCCCCGGTCAGGCCCAGCGTCAATGCCGCAACCCAGGGCATCGCGGTGGCGTCCATCATCCCCTGAAACGACAGAAACACGGGAAACAGCGCCAAAAGCGCGCCAGCAGGGGCCGGCACCCCGGTGAAATGGTTTTTCGCCAGCGTGGCGCGTTCGGGGATCTTGCCATTCCCCACGTTGAACCGGGCAAGCCGCAGGCAGCAGCAGCTGACGTAGCCCAGCACGAAAATCCAGCCCATCCCCGTTTCGGTTTTCATCGAGAACTGGAACACCAGCAGGCCGGGGGCCACCCCGAAATTCAGGAAATCCGACAGCGAGTCCAGCTCTGCGCCGATATCGCTGGTCGCCTTCAGGCGGCGGGCAATCAACCCGTCCAGCCCGTCGATCACGGCGGCAAAGATGATCAGCAGGACCGCCATCTCGAACCGGTCGGCAAGCACGAACCGGATCGAAGTCAATCCTGCGCAAAGCCCCAGAATGGTCACAAGGTTCGGTAAAATTTGCAAAAACGGCAGGCGTTCCGGTTTTGAGGGGTGCTCTGTCATCGGTTAACGCGTCACACCGATGCGCGCCGGTTCGTCCGATCGAAGATCGGCCAGCACGGTTTCGCCAGCGATGGTCGACTGGCCAACGGCCACAAACGGGGCAACGCCATCTGGCAGGTAGATGTCCAACCGAGAGCCGAAGCGGATCATTCCGAACCGCTCGCCGGTTCCCAGCTTCTGACCTTCCTTGACCTCGCAAACGATGCGCCGCGCCACCAGCCCGGCAATCTGCACCACGGCAAGCTTGCGCCCGTCCGCCATCCGCACGGCAAGCCCGTTGCGTTCGTTGTCGACGCTCGCCTTGTCCAGCGAGGCGTTGAAAAACTTGCCGGGGCGATAGGCGATCTTCTCGACGATACCCTCGATCGGCAAACGGTTCACATGGCAGTTGAACACATTCATGAACACGCTGACGCGGGTCATCGCCTCTGGTCCCATGCCCAATTCTGCAGGCGGGACGGCAGGCTCGATCATCGACACGACCCCGTCGGCCGGGCTGATGATCAACCCCTCACGCGTGGGCGTGGTGCGTTGCGGATCGCGGAAAAAATAATAGCACCAGACCGTCAGGATCACCCCGATCCAGCCAAGAACCTCCGACATCAGGAACAGGCCCAGGGTGATCGCCGCAAAGATCGAGATGAATTTATATCCCTCGCGATGAACGGGTTTGATAAATGTGGATGCCATGTTCATGGTCAGTCTCTCCGGCCTGGATGTCGTGAATTCACGCAATTGCGTCTCTATTGGCCTCATTCCCGCGAAAGCGCAACAGGTGCGTGACCAAATGGCGTTTCGCACCGGGTCTTTGATGAACAACCCTGTGAACTCTTCTTGGTCCAAATATCCGCCCGCCGCAGGCGTCCGCCACCTGCCATAAACCAAACGCCCGGCACAAGGGCCGGGCGTTTTCAGGCTCGCTTGGGACGGGCCGAGGTTATGCTTTGCCCTTATAGATATCAACCAGCTTGCCCAGCATGTCCAGCGCGTCGGCACGGTCCCGCTGAAAAGAGTTCCGTCCGATGATCGACCCGTTGCCGCCACCGTCGCGGATCGCGCGTGCATCGTCATAAACGCTGTCGGCGCCTTTTTTGGCACCGCCGGAAAACACGACAATCCGGCGACCGGCAAACGATGCGTCCATGCAATGCCTGACCCGTGCCGCCTGCGTTGCGATGTCGATCTTCTGGTCTTCATAGACCTTTTTGGCCTCGGGCAGCATCAGGTGATCGGTGGACAGCTTGATCTTGATGATATGCGCGCCCAGCAGGGCGGCAACCTGTGCCGCATAGGCCGCCACGTCGATCGCGGTCTCGCCGTCTTTGGTGATCGCCTCGCCGCGCGGATAGGACCAGATGACAGTCGCAACGCCCTTGGCGGCTGCCTCTTCGCGCATCGCGGAAATCTGCTCGAACATGTCCAACGCCATGTCGGAACCGGGATAGATGGTGAACCCGATGGCCGAACACCCCAGACGCAGCGCATCGTCGACCGATCCGGTGATCGCCTGATTTTTGCCCGCCGTGTCTGACATCAGCGAATTCGCAGAGTTCACTTTCAGGATTGTCGGAATCTGGCCCGCGAATGTATCTGCGCCCGCCTCCAGCAGACCCAGCGGCGCGGCAAAGGCGTTCAGCCCGGCGTCGATCGCCAGCTGGTAGTGATAATGCGGATCATAGGACGCGGGGTTCGGTGCATAGGTGCGCGCAGGGCCATGCTCGAATCCCTGATCGACAGGAAGGATGATCATCTTGCCGGTGCCGCCCAGCTTGCCGTTCATCAGCATACCGCACAGCTTGCCTTTTACGCCGGGTGTTTCGCCTTCGTAATTCGCCAGAATGCGTTGAACTATCCGCGTCGCTCTCATATCCCAAAATCCTTCCAAAGCATCAAATCCGATGTTGATTCTGGCATATTAGGCTGACGTAGGGCGCGCAATTATGTTCGCGCTAACACGCCCCGAAACAATTCAGTTTCCTCGGTCTGGGCACGTCACAGCCGGCCTTGTGGCGCTACTTCGCCGAATCAAGTGCCTGAACGCCGGGCAGAACCTTGCCCTCCATCCACTCCAGAAACGCGCCGCCCGCGGTCGAGATATAGGTGAATGCCTCTGCCGCGCCCGCCTTGTTCAGTGCCGCAACCGTGTCGCCGCCGCCTGCAACGGACACCAGCGCACCCGCGCGGGTCAATTCCGCCGCGCGCGCTGCCGCCGCATTTGTCGCCGCGTCGAAGGGTTCGATCTCGAACGCCCCCAAAGGGCCGTTCCAGATCAAGGTCTTGCACTGGCCAAAAACCTCGGCAATTTTGGCAACCGTATCAGGCCCTGCATCCAGGATCATCGCATCGTTGGGGCAGGCGTCTGCCTCGACGGTCTGGTTTTCGGCATTGGCCTTGAACTCCCGCGCCACGACAACATCCACAGGCAGCACAATCCGGCAGCCTGCCGCACTGGCCTTGTCGAAAATCTCCAGCGCGGTGTCGGTCATCTCGTGCTCTGCCAGCGACTTGCCCACGTCAATGCCCTGCGCCGCAAGAAAGGTGTTGGCCATGCCCCCCCCGATCACCAGATAATCCACGCGCCCCACAAGATTGCCCAACAGCTCCAGCTTGGTCGAGACTTTGGCCCCGCCCACAACCGCCACAACAGGGCGCATCGGCGTGCCAAGCGCCGCTTCCAGCGCGGTCAGTTCCGCCTGCATCCCGCGACCGGCGCAGGCGGGCAGCAAATGCGCCAGCGCCTCGGTCGAGGCATGGGCGCGGTGCGCGGCTGAAAACGCGTCGTTACAATATACATCACCCAAAGCCGCCAAAGATTCGGCAAAACCGCTGTCGTTCGTTTCCTCGCCCGCGTGAAACCGCGTGTTCTCCAGCAGCAGAACCTCGCCTGCGGGCAGGGCCGTCACGGCCTTTTTCGCCTCGATCCCAATGCAGTCGCCGGCGAAATGCACCGGCACGCCCAGTTCCGCCCTCAATGCGTCCAGCGTGATCGCCAGCGACATCTGCGGCACGACCGCACCCTTGGGCCGCCCGTAATGCGCCAGCAGAACCGGCTTGCCCCCCTTGGCCAGAATGTCTTTCACCGTGGGGGCGATCCGTTCGATGCGCGTCGCATCGGTGACGCGGCCATTTTCGACCGGCACGTTGATATCCACGCGGGTCAGAATGACTTTTCCGGCCAGATCCATATCGTCAAGCGTCTTCCAGGCCATATCATGCTCCTTTAACGGTGTTTTGCCACCAATCACCCCATCTTGAGCAGATCGTCAATGAAAAGGCACGGGTTTGCCCTTTTCCTTTCGTCCCGCGCACCCTACGTTCCGCCCGAATGCAAAAAGGAGCGCCCCATGGCCGAGATCAAAGACCCAGAAAACACACTGCTGATCGAACTGAAGGACGGCACCGTCACCATCGAGTTGCTGCCCGACGTCGCCCCCAAACATGTCGAGCGCGCAAAGGCGCTGGCCCGTGCCGGTGCCTATGACGACGTTGTCTTTCACCGCGTGATCGAAGGCTTCATGGCCCAGACCGGCGACGTCGAGCACGGCAAGGCCGGCGGCAACACCCGTCGCGCCGGCACAGGCGGCTCCGACATGCCCGATCTGCCCGCTGAATTCTCGAAACTGCCACATGACCGTGGATCGCTGGGTGCCGCACGGTCGTCGAACCCGAATTCGGCCAACAGCCAGTTCTTCATCAACTTCGGCGATAACGCCTTCCTGAATGGCCAATACACCGTCTATGGCCGCGTGATTTCCGGCATGGAACATGTCGACAAAATCGCCCGCGGCGAGCCACCGGCGAACCCTGACAAGATGATTTCCGTCAAGGTGGCCGCAGATGCGTAAGCTGATCCTTGCGCTGGCCCTGACCGCCAGCCCTGCGTTTGCCGACACGATGAAAATCGACGTGGCGGGCGAGGCCAATGGCACCGTCACCATCGAACTCTTGAATGAACTGGCGCCGAACCACGTCGCCCAGATCCGTGCGCTGGCGGAAAAGGGAGCCTATGATGGCGTCGTCTTCCACCGCGTGATCGACGGCTTCATGGCGCAAACCGGCGATGTCGAATTCGGCAAACCGGGCGGCGATATGGGCCGGGCCGGTATGGGCGGTTCCGACCTTCCCGACCTGAAGGCAGAGTTCACCGCAGAGCCCTTCACACGCGGCATCGTCGGCATGGCGCGGTCACAAAGCCCCGATTCCGCGAACAGCCAGTTCTTCATCATGTTTGCGGATGGCGAATTCCTGAACAACCAATACACGGTCATCGGCCGCGTGACGGACGGGATGGATGTGGTCGACAGCATCAAAAAGGGCGAGGGCGCGAACGGTTCCGTCATCGGCGAACCGGACCGGATGGAAAAGGTCACCGTGACCGACTGAAAAACAAAGCCCCCTGCACATGCGGGGGGCTTTTAGCCGCCATGCGGCGGCTGCCTGCGGCGCGGATATTTTTGCCAAAAAGAGACCGGAATGTGGTTCTTCTCGGCAAAAATACTCGAAAATCAACCTTGCAGTATCACCAGCGCGTGGCGCTTTTTACCCGCACTCAGCTTTACAGGGGCGGCAAGTGCTGCGGCATCCAGCAAAAGCCCCGCATCACTCAGCGCTTCGTCGTTCATCCGCGCGCCACCCTCTGCGATCAGGCGCTTGGCGTCCTTGCCAGAGCCCGCCAGACCAGAGCGCACAATCAGCTGCACGATGGAAATGCCGCTGCCGACCTCCTCTATGGTCAGCAGCAGGGTCGGCAGGTCGTCGCCCACGCCGCCTTTTTCGAAGACTTCGCGGGCTGTGGCCTCTGCCGTTGCGGCGGCTTCTGCCCCGTGGGCCAGTGTGGTCACCGCATTGGCCAGAACGATTTTGGCCTCGTTGATCTCGGCCCCGTCTAGCGCACCCAGGCGGTCACAGTCCTCGATCGGCAGCTCTGTATAAAGCTTCAGGAAGCGGCCCACATCGGCGTCCGTCGTGTTGCGCCAGAACTGCCAGAATTCATAGGGCGAGCGCATGTCGGCGTTCAGCCAGACCGCGCCGTCCTGGCTTTTGCCCATCTTCTTGCCGTCCGACGTGGTCAACAGCGGCGAGGTCAGCCCGTAAATCTGGTGATCCAGCACCCGCCGCGTCAGGTCGATACCGTTGACGATATTGCCCCACTGGTCCGATCCGCCCATCTGCAACAAACAGCCGTAGCGGCGGTTCAGTTCCAGAAAGTCGTAGGCCTGAAGGATCATGTAGTTGAATTCAAGGAACGACAACGACTGCTCGCGGTCCAGCCGCGATTTCACGCTTTCGAACGCCAGCATCCGGTTGACACTGAAATGCCGCCCGATGTCGCGCAGGAAATCGAGGTAGTTCAGATGGTCCAGCCATTCGGCGTTATTCACCATGATCGCATCGGTCGGGCCGTCGCCGAAGGTCACGTAGCTGGTAAAGACCTGCTTGATGCCCGCAATATTCGCGTCGATCTGGTCTGGCGTCAGCAGGGGGCGTTCGTCGGCGCGAAAGCTGGGGTCGCCCACCTTGGTGGTGCCGCCGCCCATCAGGACGATCGGTTTGTGGCCGGATTTCTGCAGCCAGCGCAGCATCATGATCTGGATCAGCGATCCCACATGAAGTGAGCTTGCCGTGGCATCGAACCCGATATAGGCCGGAACAACGCCCGCGATCAAAGCCTCGTCCAGCGCCTGATAATCCGTGCAATCGGCCAGAAAGCCGCGGGTGATCATGATGCGCATAAAGTCTGATTTCGGGTGGTAGGTCATCGGGTTTAGGTCCATTCTTTTATCCGTCCGCCCCATATATCGGGGAGTGGTGTGAAGGGAAAGCGTATGTTGAAAACGGGGCCTCTTTGGGCGCTTGGCACGATGTCCGGCACCTCTCTGGACGGGGTGGATGCGGCCATGGTGCGGACCGATGGCGTGACGATCGACCGGTTCGGGCCGCATGCCTACCGTCCCTATACGCCAGCCGAACGCGCGATCATCGCCGCCGGTCTTGGCCGCTGGCAGACCGAGCCGGGCGTGGCAGAGGCGGCCGAACTGGTCGAGAACGCCCATGCCGAGGTGCTGTCTGGGTTCGACGGGGCCGATGTCGTGGGGTTTCACGGCCAGACGCTGGCCCATGATCCGCGCGGCGGGCGCACCCATCAGGCGGGCGACGGGCGGGTTCTGGCAGAGGCGCTGGGGCTGCCGGTGGTCTGGGATTTCCGCAGCAATGATGTGGCGATGGGTGGCGAGGGTGCGCCGCTGGCGCCGTTCTTTCACTTTGCCTGCGCCAAATGGATCGGGGAAGAGACACCTCTGGCCTTTCTCAATCTGGGCGGTGTCGGGAACATCACATGGGTTGATCCCGCCAAGCCCCGCGCCGAGGACGAAGGTGCAATTCTGGCCTTTGATACCGGCCCGGCCAACGCGCCCTTGAACGACCTGATGCAGGCGCGGCGGGGGCTGTCGCAGGACGAGGGTGGTGCGCTGGCGGCACAGGGGACTGTTGCGGAGCCGGTGATTGCGGCGTTTCTGGATCATTCGTATTTCTTCAGGATGCCACCTAAGTCATTGGACAGAAACGATTTCAATGGATTGTCCGAAGCGGTGTCCACCCTGTCCGACGCGGATGCGGCGGCGACCCTGACGGCGGCGATCGCGGCCTCTGTCGCGCGCGGGATGGAGCATTGCCCGACCCCGCCCGCGCGTCTGCTGGTGACCGGTGGCGGGCGGCACAACCCGACCTTGATGGCGATGCTGGCAGACAGGCTGGACTGTGTGGTTGAACCGGTCGAGGCCGCGGGGCTGAATGGCGACATGCTGGAGGCGCAGGCCTTTGCCTTTCTGGCGGTGCGGGTGGTGCGCGGCTTACCCACGTCCTGTCCTTCGACGACGGGGGTGAAAGCGGCGGTGGGCGGCGGCAATATCAGCAGGCCGGATGCACCCTGACATCACCGCAAGGCATTGATATGAAACCTGAAAGCCAGACCCTGACGTTCAGGGCAAGGCTGTCTGGCGCGACAGGAAATCTGTCGTCCGCTCCGGCGCGGGGGAAAGGTTTCGCGCCCCGCGCCGAAGTATTCTTGCCAGGAAGACCTAGCCGCGCAGGATGGAACGCCCGGCGTATTCGGCGGTTTCGCCCAGCATTTCCTCAATGCGGATCAACTGGTTGTATTTTGCCAGCCGGTCGGACCGCGCCAGCGATCCGGTCTTGATCTGGCCGCAGTTCGTGGCGACCGCCAGGTCTGCAATCGTCGTGTCCTCGGTCTCGCCGGAACGGTGGCTCATCACGGCGGTATATCCGGCGCGGTGGGCCATATCGACGGCCTTCAGCGTTTCGGACAGGGTGCCGATCTGGTTGACCTTGACCAGCAAAGAGTTCGCGCAACCGCGCTTGATGCCGTCGGCAAGGCGGGTCGGGTTGGTCACGAACAGATCGTCGCCGACCAATTGCACGCGATGGCCCAGGGCCTCTGTCAGGGCTTTCCAGCCGTCCCAGTCATCTTCGTCGCAGCCGTCTTCGATGCTGATGATCGGATAGTCGTTGACCAGCGCGGTCAGGTAGGCGACATTTTCCTCTGGTGTAAGGGTTTTTCCTTCGCCGGCAAGGACATACTTGCCGTCCTTGAAGTATTCCGTCGCGGCGCAATCCAGCGCAAGGCAGATGTCCTCGCCGGGGCGGTAGCCTGCTTTTTCGATGGATTTCAGCACGAAATCCAGCGCGTCGCGGGTCGAGCTGAGATTGGGGGCAAAGCCGCCCTCGTCGCCGATACCGGTGGACAGGCCCGCCGCCGACAGCTCTTTTTTCAGGGTGTGGAACACCTCGGACCCCATGCGCACCGCGTCGCGGATGTTTTCCGCAGCGATCGGCATGATCATGAATTCCTGAATGTCGATCGGGTTGTCGGCGTGTTCGCCGCCGTTGATGATGTTCATCATCGGCACGGGCAGCATACGGGCAGAGGTGCCGCCGACGTAGCGATACAGCGGCTGCGCCGTGAAATCGGCGGCGGCCTTGGCCACAGCAAGCGAGATGCCGAGGATCGCGTTCGCGCCAAGGCGGGATTTGTTTTCGGTGCCGTCGATCTCGATCATCGACATGTCGATGGCCAGTTGTTCGGTTGCGTCAAAGCCCACCAGCGCCTCGGCCAGTTCGCCGTTCACGGCCGCCACGGCCTCCAGCACGCCTTTGCCCATATAGCGCGATGTGTCGCCGTCGCGCTTTTCCACGGCCTCGTAGGCCCCGGTGGATGCACCCGATGGCACGGCGGCGCGGCCCATGGTGCCGTCTTCCAGGATAACATCCACCTCGACCGTTGGGTTGCCCCGGCTGTCAAGAATTTCGCGTCCGATAATGTCGATGATCGTGCTCATGGGGCAGGTGTCCTTGGTCGGAGAGGGGTTGAGGAGCGTATAGCAGGGGAATGTGTCAAATGGAATATGGATTGTTAGCGCTAACTAAGGGCGCGCAAAGACATCAGCTTTTCTTCAACGGGACGCCGTAAAGTTCCAGCCGGTGACCTTTCAGCGCGTAACCCAGTTTGGCGGCGATGCGCTCCTGAAGCTCCTCGATCTCGGGATCGACAAATTCGATCACCTCGCCAGAGTTCATGTCGATCAGGTGGTCGTGGTGGTCACGGTCGGCGGTTTCGTACCGCGCACGCCCGTCGCCGAATTCGTGCTTTTCCAGAATGCCCGATTCTTCGAACAATTTGACCGTCCGGTAGACGGTCGCGATGGAAATGCGCGGGTCGATCAATGTGGCGCGGGCATAAAGTTCCTCGACGTCGGGATGGTCATCCGCGCCTTGCAGAACGTCCGCGATGGTGCGGCGCTGGTCGGTCAGGCGCAGGCCGGATGCCTCGCAGCGGGCGATGATGGATTTGGACATATGCGTAACCCCCGTGCTCTATGGCGCGGGGTTTACGGCAAGTGGCGCGCGGTTTCCAGAATTTTCCGACATCAACCGCGCGCTTTGATCAGGGCAGGATCATGCAAACCCTGCGCTCCCCCCATAGGTGTTCCAAAGACAGGGGCTTACATCAGGTCTGGCGTGCGACCGACCCGCTGCGCAAGCTGCGCGACGGTCAGCCCCTGAACGATGATCGAGAAGATGACGACCATATAGGTCGCGGTCAGGATCAACGGCTTCCACTCGCTTTCGGGCAACGCCAGCGCCAGCGCGACCGAAATGCCGCCCTTCAGCCCGCCCCAGGTCATGATCGGGATCGTCCCGCGCGAGAATTCGCGGAAGGGGCGCAGCAGCAGCACCGGCACCGCGACCGCCACCAGCCGCGCGACCAGTGCCAGTGCGATGGCGAATGTGCCCGCGATCAGGGCCTCATTGCCAAAGGCCACGGCGAAGACCTCGAAGCCGATCATCAGGAACAGAACGGCGTTCAGGATTTCGTCGATCATCTTCCAGAAGCCGTCGACATATCGGCGGGTCAATTCGGACATGCCGTATTTCATGCCGACGTCGCCGATGAACAGGCCCGCCACAACCGCCATGATCGGGGCAGAAACATGCAGCGCCACGGCCAGTTCGTAGCCGCCAAAGGCAAGACCCAGCGTGATCAGCACCTCTAGCGAATAGTCGTCGATGCGGCGCATGACGCGGAACACCAACCAGCCCAGCACCGCACCAAGCAGGGCACCGCCGCCGGCCTCTTGCAGGAACAACAGGCTGATGCCCAGGGCACCTTCGGCGTGATGCGCCCCCGTCGGAAAGGCAAGGCCCACCAGCACCAGATAGACCACATAGCCGACGCCGTCATTGAACAGCGATTCCCCCGCGATCTTGGTTTCCAGCGACTTTTGCAGGTCCGCCTCGCGCAAGACGCCCAGAACCGCCACAGGGTCCGTGGGCGAGATCAGCGCGCCAAAGACCAGCGCGATCAAAAGGGGCATGCCCGTCAGCCACGAAAAGCCGAACCCCACAACCGCCGTCGACAGCGCGACGCCGATGGTCGCCATCAAGAACACCGGCACCCATTGCCCGCGCAGATCGGACAGTTTCACATGCAGCGCGCCCGCAAACAGCAACAGCCCCAGCATGCCTTCCAGCAGCGCGTCGGAAAAGTCGATGCTGGCGATGATGCCGCGCACCGTGACAGAAACCCCCAAGCCTGGCGCCACCGCATCCAGCCCCATCAACGTGACAGAGGCGGCAAGGGCCACGATCAGAATGCCGATGGCGCTTGGCAGTCTCAGGAAAAGATAGTTCAACGATCCGAACGCACCGGCAAGCACAATAAGAAGCGAGGCAATCTGAAGTTCGGTCATCAATGGCACCTATCCTGTTTTCCTGTCCTTTATCACGGGTTTGGCCCTACGGGAACTGCTTGACATGGTCGCCGCCGCGGCATTGGTTGGCCCGCACGTTCGGAAAGGGTGAACCATGCAGCGCAAGGATCGGCTGGACGCCTTGGGGGTTGCGGGGCTGGTCGGGTTTTCCCTGCTGCTTGGCGTCAATCAGGTGGTGATCAAAGTGGTCAATGCCGGGCTTCAGCCGGTGTTTTTCGCGGGGCTGCGGTCGCTCGGGGCTATTCTTTGCGTCTGGCTGTTCATGCGGTTGCGCGGGCAGCGGCTGAACCTTTCCCGCGACACTTGGGGGGCGGGCATGTTGATGGGGGCGGTGTTTTCCATCGAGTTCCTGTTCCTGTTTCTGGCGCTGGATCTGACGACCGTCACGCGCACGACCGTGATTTTTTATTCCATGCCGGTCTGGCTTGCGGGGGCGTCGCATTTCGTTTTGCCGGGGGAACGGATCAGCGGGCAAAAGGCGGTTGGCCTTGCCTGTGCCTTTGCCGGTGTGTCCTGGGCGATCATCGACCAATCCGCCGGTACGAAAGATCCCAGCCTTGCGGGCGACCTTTGTGCATTGGGGGCGGCCTTTGGCTGGGCCTTGCTGGTGCTATTGTCGCGGGTCACGTCGATGTCGCGGGTCAGCCCGGATATGCAGGTGTTCTGGCAGGTGCTTGTGTCGGCCCCGATCCTGTTGCTGGCCGCCCCGTTGTTCGGACCGCTGGTGCGCGACCTGCAACCGCTGCACATCTGGCTTCTGGCGTTCCAGATCGTGGTGATCGTGACCTTCGGGTTTGTCTTTTTCTTTGTGCTTCTGGCGATCTATCCGTCGTCCAGTGTCGCCTCGTTCAGCTTTCTGACGCCGGTGTTCGGGGTATTCATGGGCTGGGCGGTGCTGGGCGAAGAGGTCGGCCCAAGCATCATCGGCGCGCTGGTGCTGGTGGCGCTGGGGATCATGCTGATCAACGTCAGGCTTCGTCGTCCCGCATCAGGCTGACATCCGCCCAGACCGGCAAATGGTCGGACGCCCGCCGCGCGTGGTGCTGGTCGACCACGCCCGCATCCAGCAAATTCACGCTGTCCGAAAGGCCGATCCGGTCCAATGCTGCGATGGGACGCGCCGCGTGAAAGCTGCGACCGGGCGCGTGCACCGTGAATTGCCGCTCCAGCGCCTCCAGCCCGCCATTGGGCGACCATTCGTTGAAGTCCCCCAGAATGACCGTGGGCATCGGCGCGCGCGCCGCCAGATCGTCGGCGATATGGGCCAGTTGCAACCGCCGGTGCCGCCGCATCAGCCCCAGATGCACGCCGATCAACCGCAAGGACCGGTCGCCAAACGTCAGTTCTGCCAGAACCGCGCCGCGCGGTTCCAGCCCCGGCAGGGCCATGGGGTGCGACAAGGTCACCTGCATTCCCTTGCGGACAAGGACCGCGTTGCCATGCCAGCCAAGGCTGACGCCGGTGGCATCGAACGACAGGGGCACCAGATCGCTGTGCCCCTCCAGCAGAACACGGGGCAGGGCGGCGGGGCGGGGACCGAACCGGCGGTCGGCCTCTTGCAGGGCGACGATATCGGCCCCGAGGTCGTTGATCACCTCCAGCACTCGGGCAGGGTCGCGCCTGCGGTCCAGACCGATGCATTTGCGGATGTTGTAGCTGGCAATGCGCAGCCGGGGGGACGGTTGTCGTTCCATGGGTGGTATATGGGAGGCCCGCGCGCCCGCGCAAAGTAAACCGGTTGTTAAATTCCGGCGCGAACCTTACGTTTTCCCCATGAACCTGCGAAAACAAAGCAAAGTGACCTATGCCATCTGGTTCACCCTGTGCGCCACGGCCCTTGTCGCCCTTGTGCTGGGGCGGCTTCCGCTTGTGTTCGTGTCCCTTGCCACGCTGGGCCTGTCGATGACGCCCGCGCTGTTTGCGGAAAGATTCGCGATCCGCCTGCCGATCAGCTTTGTCGCGGCGATTGTCGTCTTTGCCTTTGCCACGCTTTTTCTGGGCGAGGCGTTCGACTTTTACAACCGCTACTGGTGGTGGGATATTGCCCTGCACGGCGGGTCTGCCGTGGGCTTCGGGCTGTTGGGGTTCCTGTTCATCTTTATCCTGTTCGAAGGCGACAAATACGCCGCCCCCCCTTGGGCCATTGCGGCGCTGTCGTGGTGCGTGGCCATGACCATTGGTGCGATCTGGGAAATATTCGAGTTCACGATGGATCAGACCTTTGGCATGAACATGCAAAAGTCAGGGCTGATCGACACGATGTGGGATCTGATCGTCGATGGCATCGGCGGTGGTGTCGGCGCGCTTGCGGGGTTCTTTTACCTGAAGGGCCAGCAGATCGGTGGCCTGTCCGGCGCGATAGACGAATTTATCCGCCTGAACCGGCGGCTGTTCAACAAGACCCGCAAATAACGCCTATGTCCCGCAGAATGTCGCCCGCACGGCTTCTGTCGCGGTTGCGGGGTTGCGATAGGCCGCGAATTCGGGCTGGTCGTCATAGGGGCGGGCCAGCAGGGTGTTCAGCGTCTCGAACAGGGTGAAATCGCCCTGCACAGCCGCCCCGATCATCTGCTCTATCCGGTGGTTGCGCGGGATGAACGCGGGGTTCACCGCGTCCATCATCGCGCGCCGCGCCGCTGGCGTCTGGGGGTCGCGGGCAAGGCGGTCGTGATAGTCGGCGGCCCAGACATCGAATGCCTCGCGGTTCAGGAACTGGTCACGGGCGTCCGGCCCTGACAGCGCCCGGAATGTATTGGTGAAATCCGCCTGTCCCTGTTCCATCACCGCCAGCAGCCGACCGATCAGCGCCTCGTCGTCATCCTCGACCGAGGCAAGCCCGATCTTGCGCCGGAAAATCGACAGCCATTCCGCGCGGAACAGATCGGGGAAGGCATGCACGGCCTGCGTCAGGGCGTCGATGGCGGCGTCGCGGTCGCCCATGATCGGCAGCACGGATGTCGCCAGCTGTGCCATGTTCCAGACCGCGATATCTGGTTGTTTATCATAGGCATAGCGCCCGAACTGGTCGATAGAGCTATAGACCATGTTGCTGAAATACGCCTCCATGAAGGCGCAAGGGCCATAGTCGATGGTTTCGCCCGCAACATGGGAATTGTCGGTGTTCATGACCCCGTGAATAAAACCCACGCTCATCCATTGGGCAATCAGCCGCGCCTGCCGCGCGATGGCGGCCTGAACCATCCCCAGCGGACCGTCCGCATCGGGGTAATGGCGCGCGATCACGTGGTCGGTCAATGCGGTCAGTGCCGCGACATCCCCGCGTGCCGCGAAATACTGGAACGTGCCGGTGCGGATATGGCTTTGCGCCACACGGGTCAGCACGGCACCGGGTTTCGGCCCCTCGCGATAGACCGTATCGCCGGTCAGCACGGCGGCAAGGGCGCGGGTGGTGGGGATGCCAAGGGCGTGCATCGCCTCTGACACCACATATTCACGCAGCACCGGCCCCAGCCACGCCCGCCCGTCGCCGGACCGGGAATAGGGTGTCGGCCCCGATCCCTTCAGCTGGATGTCGCGGCGAATGCCGTCGGTGCCCACCACTTCGCCCAGAAGAATCGCGCGGCCGTCGCCCAGTTGCGGTGACCATCCGCCGAACTGGTGCCCCGCATAGACCTGCGCCAGGGGCTGCGATCCTTCGGCCACCGCGTTGCCCGCCAGAACCGCGACGCCCTCGGGCGAGGCCAGCGCCGCCGCATCCAGCCCCAGAAGGGCTGCAAGCCCCGCGTTCACCTTGATCAGCGACGGGGCCGGGACCGGCGTTGGCGCAAGGGCCGTGAACATCCGCGACGGCAGGCGGGCATAGGAATTGTCAAAGGGCAGGGACAGGGTCATCGGGCGCTCCATTGTTATGGCATACATAGGGCGCATGCCGCCCCGTTGCCACCCGTCGGATCATCCGGTGTCCGCCGTCACAAAAGCGCAAGCCGCTGCGTCAACAGCGTGAAAAACCCGGCCGCGTCGATATCGTTCATGAACATGGCATTCGGTTGCCGCCCCGAAACGCGCCACCAATCGGCCACGGTCATGCCCATTGTCAGTTCCGATCCGGTTTCCACCGTCACGTTGATGTGGCGGCCTTTGAACAGGTCGGGGCGGATCAGATAGGCGATGACGCAAGGGTCATGAAGCGGCGCACCCGCCGATCCGTATTTCTCTTTGTCGAAGCGTTCAAAGAAATCGGTCCATTCGGCGACGGTGGCGCCGACCGGCGTGCCAAGGGCGCGGAACGCCTCGACCCGCGCGCGGTTGGTCAGCGCTTTATGCGTCACGTCCAAGGGCATCACAACAATCGGTGCAGCGGATTTGAACACAATATCAGCAGCATGCGGATCGACGTGAATGTTGAATTCGGCGGCGGGCGTGATGTTTCCGCCCTCGAAACAGCCGCCGCCCATCAGCACGATCTCTTGGATGCGACTGGCAATGTCGGGGGCTTTTTGCAACGCTGTCGCGATATTGGTCAGCGGCCCCAGCGGGCACAGCGTGACCGTGCCATCCGCATGGCTGCGCAGGGTGTCGATGATGAAATCCACCGCATGGGTGTCTTGCAGCGGCATTACCGGATCGGCCATCACCGGCCCGTCAAGGCCGGTTTTGCCGTGCACATTCTCTGCCGTGACCAGCCTGCGCACCAGTGGCGCGTCGCATCCTGCAAAGACCATCATATCGGGGCGCCCGGCCAGTTCGCACACGATGCGGGCGTTCTTTTCGGTCAGGGGCAGGGGCACATTTCCGGCCACGCAGGTCAGGCCCAGAACCTCGACCTCGGCACTGGCCAGCGCCAGCAGAATGGCGACCGCATCGTCCTGCCCGGGGTCTGTGTCGATGATAATCTTGCGCGGGGTCATGGGGGCTCCTTTTTTCTGCGACATTAGGGCGAAGTCGGGCCCGATGTCCACGGGGCGCGGACGCGCACCGATGCGGGCGCGCACGGGGCGATAATGCCACACCGGTTCCGCGCCTTTGGCCCAGAAACGCCACAATCGGGCGATATCCATGGGGCATGACATAAGGGGGGGCTTGCACAAAACCCCCGACAGATCAGGGGCCGACCATGACAGACCAATCCACCGCCAACCTTTCCGACACTGGCGCCGTCCTGCTGGCCTTGACCACGCAGCCGATGGCCACAGACAGCTTTCGCCGCATCCTTGACCGGAACACAGGCCAGTTTGCGCAGCAGGGGCTGGATGTCTTCGTTCCCAAGCGCACAGAGGATACGTCGGGAAATCTGGCGCTGTGCCTGCCCGCCGCGCGTGACCTGCGGTCGGGCTATGGCCCCAAACCCTTCATTCAATGCAGCCGCGACACCCTGAAAGCCGGGGGGTGGGACGCAAGCCTGCCGCGCACCTCGGTGATGGCCGACGATACGCTGCTGGGCGAAATGCTGGCCTTTGAACAGGGCCGGTTCTTTCCGCTGGCCCGGCCGCGTCTGCGCGTTCTGGCAAAGTCGCTGGGCCGTCCGGTGGATCGCGCGGTTCTGGTGATGCAGGATTACGCCGATCTTTATGTCGCGACCTATGCGTCGCTGGCAGAGCGCGGCCCGATGCGCGATTTCCGCAGCTTTCTGCCCGCGCTGGTCAATGTCGGTGCCGGTTGGACCGGGCTTGTCGGCGAGGTGATAAAGGGGCTTAACCCGTGCCGTCTGGTGCTGCTGACCGAACCCCTGCGCGGCGGCAATACGCAGGCGCTGTCAGCCCTTGCAGACCGCCCCCTTACGGATATCGCCGCCCCCGACTGGCACTTTGACGAGCCGGTCAGCCGCGACGCCATCGAGATGATGCAAAAGAACTTTCGCGCAGGCGTGGGCCTGTCGCAGGCCGATATTCTGGACATCAAACAGGATTTCAGCGTGACAAAAGGCTACGACCGTTTCGATCCGCTGACCACCGCCGAGCGGCGCATGTTCAGCAACCGCTACCGCAACGAACTGGAGGCAATGCAGCCCGCAGCACAGCTTGACCTGATCGAGCCGGTGCTGATGGCCGCAGAATAGGCCCGACGCACTGCGGGCCTGGGCATTACCGGGAAAGGAACCCGACGCCCGCGCCGCGCATGACGCCGAACTCCACCGTGTCCAACACACCCAATATCGTATCGACGCCGTTTATTTGCCCTTCCCAACGTGCGACGCCACCTGATGCCTTTTTATCCAGTTCTTTCGCGTTTTTCATGTCTTTAAGGGTGGTTTTGGCAATCTCTGTTGCCAGCGACACCGGCATTTTGCTTGCGCTTGCAAAGCAGCGCGGGCCAGAGGATTTCCCGGCATTGGTGGCCGCAACGGCCCGAAATCCGTTGCGTGTGTAAATATGCATGCCAGATTCGACGCCCCGATATTTCCAGCCTGCGGCTTTCAGCGCGTCCTTTGATTTCGTCCCGTTCGGAAAGGTCTTTGCGCAAATCGCCAGCGCCTCTTTTGCGGCATCCCAGTTTTCGTCGGCCTGTGCCGACACGGTCATGGAAAGTGCGATCATTATACAAAGGCCCGCGAAATTCCGGCGGGATCTGGGGTTAACGATAATACTCATACTCGGCTTCTCCGCACATGTAACCTGTTGGACCTCAATGATATCGCCATTCCACAGGGACGCCAACCCGTCAAAAAAACGGGAGGCGCATCGGCCCCCCGTTTCCCTGTCTCATAAGTTCGTCTCAGCCGTCTTTGTCAGCCGTCGAAATCGACCGTTTCAACCAGCTTCAGCGCATCGCCGCGCAGCTTTGCCAGCTGGATCAGGTCCAGCGTGTCGGGGGTAAGGCTGCCCCAGCTTGCCACCAGATCAGAGGCGGGCGTGCCCTCTTTCACGGGGTATTCATAGTTGGTTTCGGCGTAGATCTGCTGTGCCTTGGGCGAGGAAAGATATTCCATCAGCGTCAGCGCCGCGTCACGGTTCGGCGCCGCCTTGGTCATCGCCACGCCCGACATGTTCACATGGGTGCCGCCGCCCTCGAACACGGGGAACATGATCCGCACGGCGTTGGCCCACTGGGTCTGTTCCGGGTCGGCCAGCATTTCGCCCATGTAATAGGTATTGCCCAGCGAGATGTCGCATTCGCCCGCCCAGATCGATTTGACCTGTGCGCGGTCGTTGCCCTGCGGTTTCATCGCCAGATTGGCCTTTACGCCTTCCAGCCATGTGGTCGTATAGGCGGCGTCATGATGCGCCAGCATCGCGGCGACAAGGCCCAGCGTGTAGGAATGTGTGCCGGAACGGGTGCAGATGCGGCCCTTCCACTTGGGGTCGGCCAGATCCTCGTAGGTTGTGATCTCGCCGTCTTTGACGCGGTCCTTGCTGGCATAGACGATCCGCGCACGGGTGGTCAGCGCAAACCACTGGCCGTCGGGGTCGCGGAAAACGGAGGGGATGTTCTCGGTCAGGACCGCGCTGTCGACCTTTTGGGTGACGCCCGCATCCACGGCTTCGGCCACGCGCGACACATCGACCGTCAGGATGATATCGGCAGGAGAGCGCGCGCCCTCGGCCACCAGCCGCTCTGTCAGACCCTTTTCGACAAACGCCACATTGGTGGTGATGCCGGTGTCGGCGGTGAACGCGTCCAGCAGGGGCTGGATCAGCTCTGGCTGGCGGTAGGAATAGATGTTGACCTCTTCCGCCAGAACGGGGGCGGCAATGGCAAGCAACGTGGTCGCGAAGAGGGCGGAGCGAATGGTGGTCATGGCAAAAGTTCCCTTGATGTTGATGGGGCGGTTAAATCCGAGTCTTTTAGTCAGGTCAATACCTGATTATTTTACTCGGAAACTTTCCCTGCCTCTGCCCTCACCTCCATCTTCACCTCGTCCCACAGCGCGTCCATCTCTGCCAGATCCGACTGCGCAGGGGTTTTTCCCCGTGTCGCCAGCTTTGCCTCTACGCCCTCGAACCGCTTGATAAACTTGGCATTCGCCGCCCGAAGCGCGGCCTCGGGGTCGATTTTCAGGTGCCGCGCCAGATTGGCGACGACAAACAAAAGGTCGCCGAACTCCTCCTCGACCTCGGTTTGCGTCAGGGTGTCGCGGGCCTCGACAAGCTCGCGCGCCTCCTCAACGATTTTGTCGATCACCTGATCGGTCGAGGGCCAGTCGAACCCGACCCGCGCCGCGCGATTCTGCAATTTCACCGCCCGCAGCAAGGCGGGCAGGCCCACCGCCACCCCGTCCAGCGTGCCGCGCTCGGCGCGACCGGCGCGTTCGCGGGCCTTTTGCGCCTCCCAGTCGATGGTCTGTTGGGCGGCGGTCTTGTCGCGGCTTTCATCACCGAAAACATGCGGGTGCCGGTCAACCATCTTGTCGGCGATCGCATCGGCAATGCTGTGAAAATCGAACAGCCCGCGTTCGGCGCCGATCTCTGCATGGTAGACGGTCTGCAACAGCAAATCGCCCAACTCTCCCTTCAGCTCTCCCCAGGCCTCGCGCTCTATCGCGTCGGCCACCTCGTAGGCCTCTTCGATGGTGTAGGGCGCGATGCTGGCGAAATCCTGTTCGATATCCCAGGGACAGCCGGTGTCGGGGTCGCGCAACCGGCGCATGATTTCCAGCAAGCGGGGCATACCGCCATTCGCCCCAAGACACAGGGTGTTGCTCTCTTTGGTCATTGCGTCCGTCCGTGCTTTGAGTGACTTTCGGCCAATAACGCAAATCAACGCCGGAGAGTCCACATGGCCATCGTCAACCGCATCGCCGATTATGCAGAAGAGATGAAGGTGTGGCGGCGTCATTTGCACCGTCATCCAGAGTTGCAGTTCGATTGCCACAAGACCGCAGCCTATGTGGTGGCGCGCCTGCGCGAGTTCGGAATTGACGAAATCCACGAGGGCATCGCGACCTCGGGCGTTGTGGCGATCATCAACGGGCAGGGGGCGGGGCCGACGATCGGGCTGCGCGCCGATATGGACGCGCTGCCGATTCTGGAAACCACCGGCGCTGACCATGCGTCCACCGTTGAGGGTAAGATGCACGCCTGCGGCCATGACGGCCATACGACGATGCTGCTGGGGGCGGCGAAATATCTGGCGGAAACGCGCAATTTCGCGGGCCGTGTCGCGCTGATTTTTCAACCCGCAGAAGAGGGCGGCGGCGGCGCCGCTGTCATGGTGGACGAGGGCGTGCTGGACCGGTTCGACATCGGGTCGGTCTTCGCGCTGCACAATGCGCCCGGATCGCCCGTCGGGCATTTCTACACCACGCCCGGGCCGATCATGGCCGCCGCCGACACCTTTGAGATCCATATCAAGGGCAGCGGCGGGCATGGCGCGATGCCGCACGAAACGGCGGACCCTGTTGTGGCGGCTGTGGCGATTGTCAGCGCGATCCAGACCATCGTGTCACGCAACCACTATGCGCTGAACGATCTGGTGATCTCTGTCACCCAGATCCACACCGGAAGCGCCGACAATATCGTGCCCGAAACCGCCTATATCTGCGGCACGGTGCGCACCTTTGACGCGACGGTACAGGCGATGGTAATCGACCGGATGCAGGCGATTGTCGACGGGCAGGCGGCGGCTTACGGGGTTCAGGCGATCCTCGATTTCCAAAAAGGCTATCCCGCCACGATCAACCACCCCGAGGAAGCCGCCTTTGCCGCCGGTGTCGCCGCCGAGATCGTGGGCGATGCCGCCGTGACCCCCGAAGCCGGCCGCGAGATGGGCGCAGAGGATTTCAGCTACATGCTGGAAAAGCGGCGCGGCGCCTATCTGTTCATCGGCAATGGCGACAGTGCGGGGCTGCATCATCCGGCCTATGATTTTGCCGATGACGCGGCGCCTGTGGGCGCGTCGTTTTTCGCGCGTCTGGTTGAACGCGCGCAACCAGCGGGCTAGGGATTTGAGTATTTCTGGAACAAAGTAGGGCAAAGGGCAGAGCGCTATGGCTTTGGAAGATGCGAAAACGCAGGTGGATACGGCCGTGACCCGCAAGGGGCTGCGTGGGCTGGCCTATGAGAATGCGTTTGGCGGGGCCACCAGTTTCCTGCGCCGGACCTATACAAAGGATCTGACCGGTGTCGATCTGGCGGTGACGGGCATACCGTTCGATCAGGCGGTTACGCATCGCCCCGGCACGCGGTTCGGACCGCGGGCGATCCGCGAGGCCAGCAGCCTGCAACCCTTCGATCCGCCCTATGGCTGGGGGTTTGACCCGCTGTCCGAATTCGCCATTGCCGACTACGGCGACATGGCGTTCGATTATGCCGATGTCGCGGGGTTTCCGGCGCTGGTCGAGGCGCATTTCAACACCATATTGGGCGCAGGGCCGGGCACGATCACCCTTGGCGGCGATCATTTCATCACCCTGCCGATCCTGCGGGCCTATGCCGCGAAATACGGCCCGATGTCGGTGATCCAGTTCGACGCCCATTCGGACCTGTGGGCCGATGACGACATGGGCCGGATCGACCACGGCACGATGATGTACAAGGCGGTCAAATTGGGGCTGGTGGACGCCGCGCGGTCGGTGCAGATCGGGATACGCACGGAATGCGACGATTATCTGGGGATGCACGTGATCGACGCCCGCGAGGTGCATGAACGGGGGGCGGCGGCGGCGGTGGCAAAGGCGCGCGCGATTGTCGGCGATCACCCGACCTATGTGACCTTCGACATCGACGCGCTGGACCCCGCCTTTGCCCCCGGCACCGGCACGCCTGTCTGGGGCGGGTTGGCCAGCTGGCAGGCGGCCGCGATCCTGCGCGATCTGGCGGGCATCAACATGGTGGGGGGCGACGTTGTCGAGGTCTCTCCGCCGTTCGACACCACCGGGGCCACGGCCATTGCGGGGGCGCATGTCGCGATGGAGCTGATCTGCCTATGGGGCTGGAACAAAAGGGCGCGGGCATGACCAATCAACCGCTGGGCGGCAATGAAATGGCGCGTTTCGGCGGGCCGAACACCTTTATGCGCCTGCCTTCGCAGGAGACGGCAGAGGGGCTGGATGTGGCCTTTGTCGGCATCCCGATGGACATCGGCACCAGCTGGCGGTCCGGCACGCGGTTCGGCCCCAAGTCGATCCGTGCGGAAAGCGCGATGATCCGGCCCTATAACCTGCAAACGGGGGCCGCGCCCTTTGACGGATTGCAGGCGGCGGATATCGGGGATGTGCCAGTCAATACCTTCAATCTGGCGGATACAATCCTAAGGATAACAGCGCATTACGACGAGATATTAAAGCATGATGTCATCCCGATGACGCTGGGCGGCGACCACACGCTGACCCTGCCGGTGCTGCGCTCGATCGCCAAAAAGTACGGGCCCGTCGCGTTGGTGCATGTGGATGCCCATGCCGATGTGAACGACCATATGTTCGGCGAGCGCGAGGCCCACGGCACGGTGTTTCGCCGCGCCTTTGAGGAGGGGTTGATCGTGCCCGACAAGGTCTGGCAGATCGGCCTGCGCGGCACCGGCTATACGGCCACGGATTTCACCGAGGCGCAGGGCTGGGGCTTTCATCAGGTGCAGGCGCACGAGGTCTGGCACCAGTCGCTGACGCCGCTGGCGGCGCGGGTAAAGGCGGCGATCGGGGATGGACCGGTTTATATCAGCTATGACATCGACAGCCTTGATCCGGCCTATGCGCCCGGCACCGGCACGCCAGAGATCGGCGGGTTGACCACGCCACAGGCGATGGAACTTATCCGCGGGTTGCGGGGGTTGAACGTGGTGGGATGCGATCTGGTCGAGGTCTCTCCGCCGTATGACACGTCGGGGAATACCGCGCTTACGGCGGCGAATATCCTGTTCGAGTTGATGTGCATCCTGCCTGGTGTGACATTTAGATAGGACTGTACAGTGTTGAAATTGTTTATTTTTAGCCTTACCCTTGTTGTGGCGGGCTTTGCTGCCTATGTGCGTTTTTCGCCGGTCGATATGGCGGTTTTGCAGGTTGACCCCGTAACTGCCGGGCCGGTCGGCGATGGCCGGTTCATCCTGCGCCCCGATGCAGGCGACATGCCGGCCCCTGTGTATGCGGACACACCTGCGGCACTGCTTGCGCGCCTCGACGCTGTCGCACGTGCCACACCGCGCACCAAAGTCGTCGCGGGCAGTCTGGCCGAGGGGCGGATCACCTATGTCACGCGGTCGGCATTCTGGGGGTTCCCCGACTATACCACTGTCGCGGCTCTGCCCGTTTCTGGCGGGGCAACGCTGGCGATTTATGCGCGGTTGCGGTTTGGCAGGTCTGACCTGGGGGTGAACAAGGCGCGGGTCCTAGCCTGGCTGGATGCGCTTTAGTCGGGTCAGTAGCGGGATCAGGCTTGCCGCCGGACACCCTTGCTGGATTTCGCGCCAGATGACGTTGTTCTGGGCCATCTCGCAGCGGGCCAACACGTCATTGCCGCAGGACCGGCGCAGGCACAGCACTTCGCCCAACTCGTGGCGGGCCCCTGTGGCGTCGGTGCAGTAGCGGTCAACGCCGGGATAGTCGAAATTGTAGGTTTGCGAGGCAGCGGGTGCAGCCGCGATCAGGAGCAGGGCGAAAAGGGTGCCTTTGGGATCCATTCGCGAAATGTAACAGAAAATGGTGGTCAGTGAAACGCATTGCTTGACCGCGACACCGCTATGTTGGACAGAAGCGCCATGGTTCCCTTTGATAAACTCATCCAGATCACCGAGCGGTTTCAATTTCTTGAGGCCAAGATGTCATCGGGCGCGTCCGGCGACCAGATTGTCGCTTTGGCCCGCGAATATTCCGACCTGAAACCGGTGGTCGAACAGATCACCGAATATCGCGCGCTGGTGGACGGTATCACCGAGGCCGAGGCGATGATGCGCGACCCCGAGATGAAGGCGCTGGCCGAGGACGAATTATACGCGCTGCGCGACCGTCTGCCCGCCGCCGAACAGGCATTGCGCGTGGCGTTGTTGCCCAAGGACGCGGCAGATATGAAACCCGCGATGATCGAAATCCGTCCAGGCACTGGCGGTGACGAAGCGTCGCTTTTCGCGGGCGACCTGCTGCGCATGTATCAGCGCTATGCCGAGACCCGCGGCTGGACCTTCGAGATCATCGAGATGTCCGAAACGGAGCTGGGCGGGATCAAGGAAGTCATTGCCAACATCAAAGGCACGGGCGTGTTTGCCCGTTTGAAATACGAATCCGGTGTGCACCGCGTGCAGCGGGTGCCGACCACGGAATCGGGCGGGCGGATCCATACCTCTGCCGCGACGGTGGCCGTTCTGCCCGAGGCAGAGGAGGTCGATATCCAGATCGACGCCAATGATCTGCGGATCGACACGATGCGCGCCAGCGGGGCAGGCGGCCAGCACGTCAACACCACCGATTCGGCTGTGCGGATCACGCATATTCCGTCCGGTCTGGTGGTCGTCAGCGCCGAGAAATCGCAGCACCGCAACAAAGAGATCGCGATGCAGGTTCTGCGGTCGCGGCTGTATGATCTGGAACGCAGCCGTGTCGATGGCGAACGCTCTGCCAACCGCAAAAGCCAGGTCGGCAGCGGTGACCGGTCAGAGCGCATCCGCACCTATAACTTTCCGCAGGGCCGGATGACCGACCACCGCATCAACCTGACGCTGTATAAGCTGGATCAGGTGATGCAGGGCGATCTGGACGAGGTGATCGACGCGCTGACCGCCGACGATCAGGCCGGCATGCTGGCAGAGATGGGCGTATGACGGCACAGGCGGCGCTTGGGGCTGCCGTGCGTGTGTTGACGGCGGCGGGCGTGCCTGATGCCGCCCGCGACGCGCGGCGGTTGTTGTGTTTCGCCATGGGGATCGCGCCCGACCGCCTGACGCTGCATCTGGGCGACGCGATGACGCCCGAACAGGCCGCCGGTTTCAACGCGGCGATCCGCGCCCGTGCCGCTCGCACCCCCGTCAGCCACATCACCGGCACACGCGCCTTTTACGGGCGGGATTTCATCGTGACCCCCGATGTGCTGGACCCGCGCCCCGAAACCGAAACCCTGATCGAGGCGGCGCTGGCCTCGCCCTTTTCCCGTGTGCTGGATCTTGGCACCGGATCTGGCTGCATCTTGTTGACATTGCTGGCGGAACGGCGCGCGGCCACGGGGCTGGGGGTGGATCTGTCGCAGGCCGCCCTTGCCGTGGCGCAGCGCAACGCGGTGGCGCTTGGGGTGGCGGCACATTTTATTCAATCGGACTGGTTCGCGCGCGTCACGGGGCGCTTTGGTCTGATCGTTTCGAACCCGCCCTACATCGCCGGGGACGAGATGCCAGACCTCTCTCCCGAGGTGCAAAAAGAGCCGCGCATGGCGCTGACCGACGGGGCGGACGGGCTGACTGCCTACCGGATCATCGCGGCGACGGCCCCGGCCCATCTGGCGCAGGGCGGGCGGCTGATGGTCGAAACCGGCCCGACGCAGGGCGCTGCGGTGGCCGACCTGTTCCGCGCCGCAGGGCTGCATGACATCCGCATCCTTCCCGACCTTGACGGGCGCGACCGCGTTGTTTCGGCGGCGCAATCCTGACGCGCGGTAAAAACTCTGCGAGATTCACGCAAAAACATGCTCAAAAAGTCGCGGCACGTCAATTTTTGCTTGTTTTGAACGCCATGTCGTGTTTACTCCATCATAGCGAGCGGGCGGATGCTTCTGCGCTCCCCCTCGCATAATGTCACAAAACTCGCACGGACCCGGTATTAAACCCCACGCATGAGGCGCGGCTGAGGTTCACGCGAAAGCCACAATAAGGCTGGACCAAACCATTAATATACGAACCTCAAAATCCCGTTCGCGCTCGAAGTCGAGCCGTCACAGCAATAACAACGGAAATCGCACCGTTGGGAATATTGTGAACCGCGTCTTCGACAGCTCTGGCCCCGAAGGCAAGGTGCGCGGCACCCCGCAGCAGATCATCGACAAATACACACAGCTGGCCCGTGACGCGCAACTGTCGAACGACCGTGTCGCTGCCGAGAACTTTCAGCAACACTCCGAGCATTACACGCGGATGCTGGGCGAGGCGCAGCGCGATGCGGATGCCCGCCGCGAGCAGCACGAGGCGCAGCAGGCCCAGCAGCAGCACAATAGCCGCAGCCGTGATGACGCCCAATCCGGCACCCATACCGGAGACGACGAGCAGCGTTCACCAGAGCCGCGAGAGCAGCGCAACGAGCCGCGCGAACCTCGTGAACAGCGCAATGAACCCCGCGAGCCGCGCGCCGATACGCCCCGCCCGCCGCGCAATCAGGAACGTCGCGCACCGCGTGATCTGTCCGACGCGCCGCAACCCGATCTGATCGACGTGATCGACATGACCGGCGCGCAGGACAGCGGTCTGGTGGAAACGCCAGAAAGCGCGCCCAAGCCCCGGCCGCAACTGATCGAAGACGCAGAGCCCGCGCCAAAGCCCAAGCCAAAGCGCGCCCCGCGCAAGCTGAAGCCTATCGCAGAGCCGGACGCGCCCAAAGTCGCCGAGTAACAGGACGACCGGTCAGGCACTGCCAGGGCCGATCCGCATGTAAGGAAACAAAAGCGCGAGAGGAACCTCTCGCGCTTTTTGGTTGTGCGGCGTCGGACCTGCGGTGCTTCCGAAAACCATCCGGTATCCGACAAAATCCCGCCGGGCTTTTGCTATTTCGCGACTTCGCGGGCGAGGGCGCAGAACCCTTCCAACGAGATTTCCTCGGCCCGCGCGGTAGGTTTGATCCCCGCCGCCAGCAATCGGTCCTCTATATCGGGCGCGACGCCCTTCATCGAGGCGCGCAGCATCTTGCGGCGCTGGTTGAAACCGGCGGCCACCACACGGTTCAGGATCTTCGGATCGGCAGGAAAACGCGGTTCCTCCAGCCGCTTGAAATGCACGACTGCCGAATGGATTTTGGGGGGCGGTGTGAACGCCTCTGGCGGCAGGGACATCACAATCTGCGCATCCGCCCGCCATTGCGCCAAAAGCGCCAGCCGCCCATAGGCCTTGGACCCCGGTTTGGCGACGATCCGCTCTGCCACCTCGCGCTGGAACATCAGCGTCAGACTGTCCCAGAACGGTGGCCAGACCGCAGGGGTCAGCCAGCGCACCAACAGTTCCGTGCCCACGTTATAGGGCAGGTTCGCGACAACGCGGATCGGCGGCGTCAGGTAGGCGCTTGTGTCCAGATCCAGCGCGTCGGCGTTGATCACCTCCAGCCGGCCGGGATAGGCAGCGGCGATCTCTGCCAGCGCCGCCATGCAGCGCGGATCTTTCTCGATCGCAAGAACGCGGCGCGCCCCCATCGCCAGCAACCCGCGCGTCAGGCCACCGGGGCCGGGGCCGACCTCCAGCACATCGCAGCCGGTCAGATCGCCCGCGCACCGCGCAATCCGCGCGGTCAGGTTCAGGTCAAGGATAAAGTTCTGCCCAAGGGATTTCCGCGCCTGAAGATCATGGGCGTCAATCACCTCGCGCAGGGGCGGCAGGTCGTCAATCGCGCTCATGTCGTGTCCACTTTGTTCTAAAAATACTCGCGCCGCAGGCGTAAAATCTTTTCATTCCGCCTCGCGTGCCCGCGCCATCCGGTCGGCCATGCGCAGGGCCGCGATCAGGCTGTTCGGGTCGGCCTTGCCCTGACCTGCGATATCGAACGCGGTGCCGTGATCGGGCGAGGTGCGGATGAACGGCAGGCCCAGCGTCACATTCACCCCCCCGGCGAAATCCAGCGTCTTGATCGGGATCAGCGCCTGATCGTGATACATGCAGATCGCCGCATCATAGCGCGCCCGCGCACCTGCGTGGAACATCGTATCGGCGGACATCGGGCCGGCCAGGTCCAGCCCCTCGGCCCGCAAAGCGTCCAGAACGGGGGTGATCATCTCGATCTCCTGCATCCCCATCGCGCCACCTTCGCCCGCATGGGGGTTCAGGCCCGCAATCGCCAGACGCGGTGCGTCGATGCCGAAATCGCGACGCAGCGCGGCATAGGTGATCAGGATCGTGTCGGTCAACAGGCGCGCGGTCAGCGCCTCCGGCACCTCTTGCAGCGGGATATGGATGGTCACGGGCACCACCCGCAGCGCATCGCAGGCCAGCATCATCACCACGCGGTCAACACCCGCCAGTGCCGCCAGATATTCCGTATGGCCGGGATAGGCGAAATCCGCACCATCCTTCAGGGCCTTCTTGTGGATCGGGTTGGTGCACAGCGCCGAGGCCTTGCCCGATTGCACCAGTTGCACGCCCTTCGCGATCACCTCGATCACGCCCGCCGCATTGGCCGGATCTGGCTGGCCCGGGTGGGCCGCGCCGCCAAAGCCGTGGGCAAGAACCGGCAGCGCCCTGGCCGAGACATGGAGCGCGTCCATCGGATCGTGGATCGTCTGGAACGGGGCGCCCGCAGGCAGATGCGCCGGGTCAGCAATCAGGAAAAACGGCATCCGTGCGCCCAACTCCTGCCAGGCTTTCACGGCAATCTCGGGGCCGATGCCCGCAGGTTCGCCGCAGGTCAGCGCGATGGGCGCCCGCGTCATGGGCGGACGATCACCGCGTCGGCACGCAGTTCCGCCAGATAGCCATTGGCATAAGAGCCAAGGCGTTCATTGCTGAGCTGCAACAGGATGTCCTGCCGCGACACTTCGTCGGCCAGGGTCGTGGTGCGGCCGCACATCATCAGGAATACCAGCGTTTGGCCGTTCGAGCGCGTCAGCGCGGTCGACACCTCGCCTGCGTCCAGTTTGGCCAGCTCCATCGCGATATCCTGCGGGATCTCGGCGACGGGCAGGGTGCCACGGTCCAGAACGCTTTCGGGTTGGCCCTTTGCGATACCGTAAAGGTCGTCGCAACGGTCGACCTTGGCGCGGACGCGGGCCGCATCTGCCAATGCCGTCGGGGTTTGCCCGCCCGCGATGTAATAGGCGGCATAGTCAATGGCGGCGACATCCGCCGCAGGGGCGCCGGTTTCCTCGATCGCCCGCAGCTGGAACAGCGCGATGGCGTTGGGCACCGGGATCGGGGCTGTCACCTGACCCGGCGCCAGCGTCAGCACAAGACCACGGATCTGGGGCGGCAGGTTTTCCAGCGGCAACCAGTCCAGTTTGCCCCCCACCGCGCGGCTGGGCGACACGGAATAGGACTGCACCGCGCTGCTGAACGCCCCGGCGGTGGTATATTGGCTGATCTCAGAGGCCAGCCGCTCGCTGTTGGCGGTGGCCTGTGCGGTATTGGCGGGCAGGATCAGTTCGGTCAGCAAAACCCGAAGCCCGCCGCGCGTGGACTGTGCCAGTGCGCGGTCTACTTCCGCCTCGGTGGCGCGGGCGCGGGGGCCGAATTTCTGCTGCACAAGCTGGCGCCATGCGACACCGGCCCGAATGAAATCGCGCAGCGTTTCCGGCGATACGCCCGCAGGGGCGATGGCCTTTGTGAACTCTTCGGCGCTCAAATTAGCGCGGCTGGCGAATTCTTCCAGACCGGCGTTTATGTCTTCCTCGGACGGGGTGATGCCCGCTGCGGCAGCGGCATCCAGTTGAAGCCGCTCTTCGATCAGGCGCTCGACCGCCACGGTCTTGGGATCACCGGGCGCGCGCAGAACCTTCAGCAGGTTGGCCCGCTGGTCCACCTCGTAGGCGGTTATGGCGCGATCATTCACCCTGACGACCGGATCGAACATGCCTTGTGCCGGGGCGGGGGACGCCACGCCAAATGCGATGGCGCAGGCCAATGCTGCCAGTGTTCCAAGGGAAAATGTCGGATACTTGGGGAAACGCATGGTTTTGATGTCCGTTCTGCTCGTTGTCGTCATGGCCGGTTCCGACCTTACTTTGTACAGCTCTTCGCATAGGCGCTACTGTCGCCGCCCGCGCCAAAGCCGCTTAGCTGGACCGTCAGGTCGACGCTTGTCGATGGCGCTACATTAGCCGACGACGTAAATCGACGCGAGAGGGAAAGATCGACCTGTGCGCATTCGTTGCGGTATTGCAGGCCCAATTCGGCGCTTGCGGCCCGGTTTGCGATGAAATCATAGCGCCAGTTGACGTTGCTGCGATATTGGCGGCTGACCTGATAGCCCGCTTCGACGGTCAATTCCGAGGTATCAAGCGGCCGGTAGTCCAGCGGCGCGGCGTCCATCCAGATATATCCGGTCGTCAGGTCCAGCTTTTCATTTTTCCATTTCAGGCGGGTTTCGGTCTTGGTCAGGTCAAAACCGCCGTCGAAAATCGCGCGGTTCAGCACCGACACGCGGTCGCCCAGATCGAATTGCACCGCCGCCAGCCAGTCCGATGTGGTGCCGTCAAGGCCGGACCCCGCCGGAAACTGCCCAAGGTCGGCGCGGCGCAGGATGCGGCCCACGGTGACGCCCAGTGACCAGCCCGCCGGATCATAGCGGGTGTAGCTGACGCCAAGATTGGCCCGTTGGCCGCGTTCATAGACGTCATATCCGGGGAACCGCGACAACGAGAACAGGTTGCCCTCGTCGAATTCCACCATGCGGCTGTCCTCGTTCGGGACAATCGCGCCGGTTTTGGCGCTGTAGACCAGCTGGGCGATGGGTTCAATCACATGCGATGCGCCGCCCGCCGTGGATTTGACCCAGGGCCAGCGCAGTTCCAACGCGGCAAAGCGCGTCAGATGGCTCAGCTCGGCGGCATAGGCGGGATCATCGTTCGTCGCGTAGAAATCAAGGTTTGTCTGGGCCAGACCGCTGATCTGTATCCCGTTGCGCAGGGTCCAGTTGCGGCGCCAGTCCAGACGGGCGCTGGCGCGCAACACGTCAAGACCGTCGGCAATTCCGTCACCGTCGCTGTCGACGGCGGAGTTGGATTTACGCTGGTGGCCTTGCAGATCGAAGGTGAACATCGAATTGCCACCGATCAGGGGCGCGGAAAAACGCCGCTGATAGGTGCCGCCCACCAGGGTGCTTGGCTGGGTTTCGTCGACCTCGGCGATGCGCAGCGACCGGTAGATCGTGAAGGCGGCACCGATATATTCGTTCCGCCGGGTCCGGGTGATCCCCACGGTCGAAGGCAGGCGGTCCTGATAGCCATAGTCATAATCCAGCAGATAGGCGGAATCGCTGACCGCCTTCAGGTCCAGCGTCAGGCGGAACTGTTTTGGCAGGTCGAACCCGCCCGTCACGAACAGATAGCTGCGCCCGTCCGGCGTCAATGTGTCGTCGCTGAAGGCGCCGTTCACCTCGATGTCGCCCTTTTCAAAGGCGCGGCGATAGCGGAATTCAAGCGTGCGTGTTTTGGGCGAGACATAGGGCGTCAGCGTCAGGTCGGAATGGTCGCCGATCGGGATGAAATACGGGGCCTTGATGCCGTAACCCAACTGGCTGGTGGTGCGGATGGTGGGAAACAGAAACCCCCTGGCGCGTTTCAACGTCGGGTCGGGCAGGCGCAGGCGCGGGAAATAGGCAACGGGCACGCCCGCCACACGGAATTGCGCGTCGTAAAAGTATAGCTGGCGTTCCTGCTGGTCATGCACGATCTTTCGCGCCCGGATCTGCCAAAGCGGCACGGGGTTGGACGCGCAAACCTGACAGGACGAGGCGACGGTCTTGAACAATTGCGTGTAACGCCCGTCGGCGCGGGTCATCTCTGCCGCGGCCAGTTGCAATTGCTGGTCCAGCACAAGGCGGGCCGACGTCAGCACCCCGTTTTCCAGCTTCGGGTCCAATTGGGCGTGATCGGCCAGAATAAGCGCCGCGTCGCCGTCTATGATGGTCAGCGGCCCGTCGATGGTCAACAGGTCGGCATCGCGGTCATAGGTGATGCGCGTGGCTTTCAGGCGGCTGGTGCCATACAGAACCTCAACATTTCCCTCTGCGATCAGGGTGTTGTTGCCCTGCACCTCGACGGTATCGGCGACAAGGTTGGCGACCTCTTGCGCCGGGGCGGTCTGGGGCAGGCACAACAGCGCGATGGCCAAAGCTGCCTGGCGCAGGCGCGGCAGTTGATCGAAAAGGCCCATCAGCCGTCCTCCAGATGCAGCAAAAGGGCAAGGGTCAGGCAGATCGCCGCAACGGGTGGCCCCCAAGCGGCGATCATCACCGGCAATTGCCCGCTATCGCCAAGGATCTGAACAAAGTTGCGCAGGAAATACAGGCCAACGCCTGAAATCACCGCCCCAAGGATCATCAGGTCGGTCCGGCCCAGACGGGTGTGGCGCATGGTAAAGCCGGCGCCGATCATCATCATCGCCACCAGCATCAGTGGCATGGCCAGCTCTGTCTGAAGCCAGACGCGGTACTGGCGGGCCGAAAATCCGGCCTTGTCCAGACTGTCGATAAAGGCGGGTAACTGCCAGATCGGCACGGCAGAGGGCGTGCCAAAGCTGTCGGCGATCTGGTTTTTGGTCAGCGACGAGGGCAAATCAAGGCTGTCATAAGTTCGGGCGTCCCGTTCGGGGTTGTCGGTGCCGGTCAGCTTCCATTCCTTGGCGTTCATCATCTTCCACGCGCCGGGCACCAGAATGGCTTCGGCGGCTTCGATCCGGTTGACCGGCCCTTCGTTTTCCTGAAAATGGATGAAGGTCACATTATACAGATGCGTGCCGTCCAGATTGGACCGGGCCGCGCGGATCACGGTCTGGCCTTCGCCCGTGCCCTCGCGCAGCCAAAGCCCTTCGGGACTGATCGACAGAACGCTGTCCGTGCCCAGTTTATACTTGGTCGCCAGCGCCTCGAATTTCTTCGAGGTGGCGGCGACGATCGGGTTGAAGGCCGCGACGCTGATCGCGCCGATCAGGAACACGGTTACAATCGGCGCGATCAGGCTGCGCATCGCCGAGCGGCCAGAGGCGCGGGTGACGACCAGTTCGCTGGTGCGCGCCAGCCCCAGAAACATCGTGATCGTGGACAGGATCACAATCAGCGGCAAGATCCGGTAAATCCCCATGGGCACGTTCAGCAGAGCCAACTGAAACACATCGTCAAAAGCGACGCCTTTGGCCCCGAACACCCGAAGCTGTTCGATCAGGTCCAGAAAGAACAGGATCAGCACAAAAATCGCCATCACGGCGAAAAACACCCGAAGGAACCGGCGCGCGAAATACAGATGCAGGATCATATGGGCACCTCTGGCGCCCGGCGGCGTTGCAACATCGGCGGCTTGCCCGCGACCCACAAAAGCATCACCCCGATCCCCGTGCCAAGAAGGCCCGGAACATAGACCAACGGCCAGAACGACGGGTCGCTGCGGGCCGTGCCGGCCAGCAGGTTTTCACTGAAGTTCACCACCAGAAGCAGCACAATTGCCCCCAGGATCTGCCGCCAGACGCCAAAGCGGCTGAACCCGCCCAAAAGCAGCGTTGCAAACCCGATCAATGCGGCGGGCACCGCAAGAAGCGGCTGGGCAAAGCGGTAATGCCCGAAATACACCAACCGCCCCGCAGACTCGCCGGTTTCCGCAATGACCGCGGGCGTGGGGAACAACAGTTCTGCCGTTGGCAGCTCGACATAGCTGCGGCGCGCATTCGGCGTCAGGTTGAACAACGTGCCGATATCATACGAGAAGTCCGAAAAGGTCGTGGTGAACAGCCGCGTTCCGTCGGCCTGTAGTGTCTGCGCCAATCCGTCGAACATCACCAGCTTCGGCCCGTTCGCATCCCGCACCAACAACGCGCTTTTCGCGGTGTAGGTGGTGCGGTTCTGTGCCACCCGCGCGTCGGACAGGAAAATGTCCCGCAATTCGCCCTGCGACGTGATCTGGCGGATGTAAAAGGTGATTCCGGTGGCGGGGTGCAGGAATGTCCCCTCGCGCAGGAAACGCGCGGTGACGTTCTCGGCGATCTCGGCGCGCTGTTCTTCCAGCTGGGTGCGGGCGACCGGCACCAGGATATGTGTCAGAACCGACATGATCAACATGACCATAATGCCGAACGCCAACACCGGACGTGCAAGGCGGAAGGGACTGTATCCGGTGCCCTGCACCACGACCATCTCGCTGTCGCGCGTCATCCGGTTGGTGACATAGACCGCCGCCGCAAATGACGCGATGGGCAGGACCAGCGCAATCAGGCCCGGCAGATAAAGCGCTGTGATATGCAGGAACACGGTAAAGGACTGGCCGTCCGCAATCAGCTGGTCGAACAGCAACACCGCGCGGTTGACCCAATAGACCAACACCAGCACAAGCGCGAAAAAGCCGAACACGACAAAGAGTTGCGACAGCATGTATCTGTCGAATCTTGCCACGCTGTTCCCCCTTGAGCCAAATAATTTCACTGAACCTAGCGGATTTGGGAAACGGGGAAAACTGCTATCTGGTCAATAGGCGGCACGGGGGCTAGGTATTGGGCACACCAGACAGGAGAGACCGGATGACCACCCCCGTATCCATCGAGTTCACCGCAACAGATCCAGAGGCGATCAGCACCCATGTGGGCCGTGTCGCGGTCTTTGTTCCCGCCGCGGGAACGCTGGATCCGGCCTGTCGTCGGGTGAACCGCTTGACCAAGGGGGCGCTGGCCCGTTTTGTCGACAGCCCGGCTTTTGCCAAGCTGAAACCGGGCGAGGCCGCCGATCTGGCCTATCCCGCAGGGATGGAAGCACTGGGCGTCAGCGTGGTCAAACTGGAACGCAACCCAGGCGTGACAGAGGCGCGCAAGGCCGGCACAACCCTTGGCCGCGCCATGGACGAGGCGAACCTGCTGCTGCTTGCGGGGGGGCAAAAGCGGCTGGCGGAGGTGACGCTTGGCGTTGCCCTGCGCGCCTATGCCTTTACCGATCACAAATCCGAAAAATCCCCCGCGCCGGGGGCTGTGACGGTCATGTCCTCGGCCCCCGAAGAGGCCGCCGCCGCCTTTGCACCGCTTGCCGCAATGGCCGAAGGCGTATTCTTTACCCGCGATCTGGTCAACGCGCCCGCCAATGTTCTGACCACCACCGAATTTGCCAATCGTCTGGTAGAGTTGAAAAAACTTGGCGTCGAGGTCGAGGTTCTGGAAGAAAAGGATCTGGAAAAGCTTGGCATGGGGTCGCTGCTCTGCGTTGGCTTCGGTTCTGAAAGTCCGTCCAAGGTCGTGGTGATGCAATGGAACGGCGGCAAAAAGGGCGATGCGCCCCTCGCGCTGGTCGGCAAGGGCGTGGTCTTTGATACCGGCGGCATCTCGATCAAACCGGCGGCCGGAATGGAAGACATGACCATGGACATGGGGGGCGCGGGTGTTGTGGCCGGGGTGATGAAAACCCTGGCCCTGCGCAAGGCGGGCGCCAATGTGGTGGGGCTTGTCGGCCTTGTGGAAAACATGCCCGATGGCAAGGCCACGCGCCCCGGCGATGTGGTCACCTCGATGAAGGGCGACACGATCGAGGTCATCAACACCGACGCCGAGGGCCGCCTCGTGCTGGCCGATGTGCTTTGGTATGCGCAAGAGCGGTTCAAGCCGCGCGGCATGATCGACCTTGCGACGCTGACAGGGGCCATCATCATCGGTCTCGGCCATGACAACGCGGGCGTCTTTTCCAACAATGACGCGCTGTGCAATGCCTTCCTCAAGGCCGCCGGCGCCGAGGACGAAGGCGCGTGGCGGATGCCGCTGGGCGACTGCTATGACACGCTGATCAAAAGCAATATCGCCGACATCAAGAACACCGGCGGCAGGCCCGCAGGATCAATCACCGCCGCGCAGTTCCTTCAGCGTTTTGTGAAACCCGAAACGCCCTGGATCCATCTGGATATCGCGGGGGTGGCTTCGGTCAAATCCGACACGACCTATGCGCCCAAGGGGGCAACCGGCTGGGGCGTCATGGCGCTCGACCGGCTGGTCCGCGACATGCTGGAGACCTGATGGGCGCGGTCTATTTCTACCACCTGACGCAAAGCCCGCTCGATGTGACCCTGCCCATGTTGCTGGACAAGGCGCTTGGCGCGGGTTGGCGTGTTGCGGTGCGCGGCACCGATGCGGCACGGCTGAACTGGCTGGACAAACGACTGTGGACGGTGCCCCAGGACGGGTTTCTGCCGCACGGGCTTGCCGGCGAGGCGATGGAGCAGGACCAGCCGGTCCTGCTGACGCTGGCGCAGACCTGCCCCAACGGCGCCACCTGCCTTGCGGCGGTGGACGGGGCAGAGGTCAGTGTGCAAGAGGTGCAGGCAATGGAACGGGTGATGATCCTGTTCGACGGCACCGACGCGTCTGCGGTGCAGGCTGCGCGGGCCCAGTGGAAAGCCCTGACCGGCGGCGGCTGCAAAGCGCAATACTGGTCGCAGGAAAGCGGGCGCTGGGAAAAGAAAGCCGAAGTGTAAGGCCCAATTCTTCTTGGAAAAAATATCCACAAATCCTTCCTGACCGCAAAAGCGCGGACAGGGATTGCCAGCCTACGGCGAGGATATTTTCAGACGTAAGAAAACAAGGGGGGCTATCTTTGCAGAACCAATGTTCCGCCTTCGATCGACAGCTTCGAAAAGCGGCTGAGATAGGTCATGCCCAAAAGCGATTCCCGCATCTCTCCCTCGCTGACCCATGCGGGCAGACGAGTGTCGACGATTCCACCCAGATTCACCCGGTCAAGCCGGACGCGGGCGGTCCGCACAATGCCGTTTGCCGTGTTCGCCTGACCGATAAAGGCCATATCGGCGGGGTCCAGTCCGACGCGTCTGGCATCTTCCTGCCGTAGCACCACCTCGGTCGCGCCGGTGTCGACGACAAACCGGACGGGCGTGTTGTTGACGTCCAGCACCAGATAGTAATGACCGTCCGGCGCGCGCGGCACCTCGACCCGATTTTCGCCTGTGATCACCGATTGGCGGGGCATCACGCTTTTGCTGATGTCGCCCCAAAGACCGATCACGGCCACGGCCCCGATAAAGATAAGCCCCCAGACAGAGGCCTGCTGCATCGTCCGCCCAAGGCTTTGGCGGTTCCGCGCAAAGAAATAGCCCCCGATGACTGCGGCCAGCAGGACCAGATAGATCAATCGCCCGATGTCATCGGATGTCATATATGTCTCCTTTGCCCAGGCGGTATTTAAGCACGAATTTCCAGATGTGCAGGGGTCAGGCGGGGCCAAATCCGAAAGAAGCCAGCCCGTCGAGCACGAATTGCACCGAAAGCGCGGCCAGAAGCATTCCCAGCAGGCGCGTCACCACGTTGATGCCGGTCGGGCCTAGGCCGCGTTCCAGCAGGCTGGCGCTGAGGAAGAGCAGGAACACTACGGCGATCACCGACAGCATCACCAGATGGATCATGCCGATAGCGGCCCAGTCGTTGCCGGATTGCCCGACCAGAAGGATCATCGTGGCCATCGCCCCCGGTCCCGCGATCAGCGGGGTGGCGAGGGGGAAGATCGACGGATCATTGGCTTGCGACGTTTGCCCCTGACGCCTTTGGGTGCGACGCTCGAACAACATGTCAAGCGCGGTCAGGAACAACAGAATGCCGCCCGCGATGCGGAAGGCGGGCATCGAGATACCGACAAACCCCAGGACAGCCTCGCCCAGCAGACCGAACAGGGTCAAAAGGACGAAACCGGTCAGGCAGGCGCGGATGCCGATGCTGCGGCGCTGCTGATCGTCCATACCGCGGGTCAGGGCCACAAACAGTGGCGCAAGCCCGATCGGGTCAATCACCACGAACAATGTGACGAAGGCCGGAATCAGGACTTGAAGATCCACCGTCAAGCCTCTGCTTTATCTAGCTTTTCAAGGGCGCTCACCCACATCGATTCAGCGCGGTCCAGCGCCTCCATCACTTCGCCGTATTTCTTCTGCCACGGCTCTGCCTGATTGCCCATGTCGGGGCCATAAAGCTTGGGATCGGCCAGTTTCTTGGCCAGTTTGTCGCGCATCTCGTTCAGCTTGCCGACGCGGTCCTCGCATTTGCGCACATCGGCGCGCAGGGCAAGCATTTCGTCGCGGCTGGCGCGTTTGGGGCCCTCGGCCTTGGCTTTTGCCGCTTTCACGGGGGTGTCACCGGCCAACAGCATCTTGCGATAGCTTTCCAGATCGTCGTCATAAGGCGTGACCGACCCGTCTTTGACCAGCCACAGCCGGTCGGCGACCATCGACAGAAGATGCATGTCGTGGCTAACCAGAATGACCGCGCCGGAATAGGCGGTCAGCGCCTCGACCAGCGCCTCGCGGCTTTCGATGTCAAGGTGGTTGGTCGGCTCATCGAGGATCAGCAGATGCGGCGCGGGCAGGGTGGCCAGCAACAGCGACAGACGCGCCTTTTGACCTCCCGACAGGCGACCCACCTCTGTTTCGGCCTGATCGGGGCCAAGGCCAAAGCCCGCAAGACGGGCGCGCAACCTTGCCTGACCTTCCAGGGGGCGTTCGCGCAGAAGGTGTTGCAGCGGCGTTTCATCGACGTAAAGCTCGTCGACCTGATGCTGGGCAAAAAAGCCGATGCGCAGCTTGTTCGAGGTGATCATCGAGCCGGACATCGGTTTAAGTCTGTCCGACAACAGCTTGGCAAGCGTAGATTTTCCCTCGCCGTTGCGACCCAGAAGCGCGATCCGGTCGTCTTGGTCGATGCGCAGGTTCAACCCCTTCAGCACGACCTTGTCGTCGTAGCCGACCGCCGCGTTTTCGGTGGCGATGATGGGCGGTGACAGTTCCTCGGGCGTGGGGAAGGTGAAGACCGTGCGCGCCGCATCCTCTGGCGCGGTGATCTTGACCATCTTTTCCAGCATCTTCACGCGGGACTGGGCCTGTTTGGCCTTGGACGCCTTGGCCTTGAACCGGTCCACAAAGCTTTGCAGGTGGGCGCGTTGCAGGTCCTGCTTGCGGGCCTGCGCGGTTTGCACGGCACGCTGTTCGGCGCGCTGGCGGGCGAATTGGTCGTAGTTGCCCGAATAATAGATCAGGCCCTTGTTCTCGAGGTGCAGAATCGCCCCGACAGAACGGTTCAGCAATTCGCGGTCGTGGGAAATGATCAGCACGGTGTGCGGATATTTCACAAGATAGGCCTCCAGCCACAACGCGCCTTCAAGGTCGAGGTAGTTGGTCGGCTCGTCGAGGAGCAGGTAATCGGGGGCCGAGAACAGCACCGCCGCAAGGGCGACACGCATCCGCCAGCCGCCTGAAAAGGCAGAGCAGGGCATAAGCTGCTCTTCGTGGGTGAACCCCAGACCCTTGAGGATCGAGGCGGCGCGCCCTTCGGCGGACCAGGCGTCGATATCGGCAAGGCGCGTCTGCACCTCGGCGATGCGGCCGGGGTCGGTGGCGGTTTCCGCCTCTGCCAGCAGTTCGGCGCGTTCGATGTCTGCGGCCAGAACCGTGTCGATCAGGCTGACCTCGTTTCCGGGAACCTCCTGACTGACGCCGCCGATGCGGGCGCGGGCGGGAATCGATATCTTGCCCCCCTCCAGCACCAGTTCGCGGCGGATCAGTTTGAAGAGCGTCGTTTTACCGGCGCCGTTGCGACCAATGAGGCCAACTTTGTGGCCGGTGGGAATCGTGGCGCTGGCCCCTGTAAACAGAGGGCGGCCTTCGACGGAGTAGCTTATGTCTGAAATCTTGAGCATGGCGCCCCTTTGCCGCATGTAGATAGGCGCGTCAATCGCAGCTTTTCAACCGATGCACCGCGTGATAGCAGGACCGCGATTTATAAGGGGTCGGGCAGGGTGCCGGACTCCGGCGACCAAAAGAGGCAAATCATGGCTATTCAACGCACTTTCTCGATCATCAAACCCGACGCAACCCGTCGCAACCTGACCGGCGCAATCGTCGCGAAATTCGAGGCTGCCGGCCTGCGCGTTGTCGCATCCAAGCGTATCCACCTGACGAAAGCCCAGGCTGGCGTGTTCTACGGCGTCCACGCCGAGCGTCCGTTCTACGACGAACTGTGCGAGTTCATGTCGTCCGAGCCGATCGTCGTTCAGGTTCTGGAAGGCGAAGACGCGATTGCGAAAAACCGCGAAGTTATGGGCGCAACCAACCCTGCCGATGCGGCAGATGGCACAATCCGCAAGGAATTCGCGCTGTCGATCGGCGAGAACTCTGTTCACGGGTCCGACGGTGCCGACACCGCGGCGATCGAAATCGCCTATTTCTTCTCGGGTCTCGAACTGGTCGGCTAAGCCGACGCGGCTGCGGGGCGTTTCGCCGCGCAGCGTCAGACTCGAAAGGGCCGCCTCCGTCATGGAAACGGCCCTTTTTTAATGTCCGTCGGGCATAGGTTCGCGTGTTAGCGGATGATATGCACGATCTTGCGGTCTTCGACGCTGATCACAACGGGCAGGCCGTTGACGTAGACGTAAGAGAACTCTGTGTCCGGAATTTCGTATACGGTCACATTTTCGGGAACACCGGCGCCGACCACAACTTCACCGTCAAGATAGATCGGGTCAACGGGGTTGTCGGTGACATAGGCTGTCACGGTTGGATCGGGGGCAGCCGCGTCGCCGACACCGGCACCCAGAACCAGACCAAGTGCGGCACCCGGAGGTCCGGCAATCAGGCCACCGATGATGGCGCCCACAGTGCCGACACCGGCGGCGGCGGCGGCTGTGTTGTCTTCATAGACCAGCGTTGCGACCTCGGCCTTTTCACGGTTTTCGTAAAGCACTTCGGCATTTTCGCCGATTTTGGTGGTCAGGTAGTCACCATAAGACCAGCCAGCCACGCCTTCGTGGGTTACTTTGCACCAGTTGGCGGTCTCGAGGCAGCCATCGACGGTGACTGCGCCATCGGCAGGAATGAAGCCGACGATGTCGAACATCGGGCCGGGGCCGGACCGCACATTCAGGTCGGTCGACGCGGTGGCCTGGGTTTCTGCGAATGCGGATGTCGCCATCAGAAGGCTTGCAGCGGATAGGGCTAGAATACGGTTGTTCATCGTTATCTCCTGTTTCAATTGACGGCCGATCCGGGGAACCCTGCTCGGCGTCTCTTGTGGGGTAACAACGGTGATGGTCGCGGATTGGTTCCGTGCCTTTGTTCGAATTCCTGTGCGGTGTCGTTACGGTAACCTGTTTTTATATAAGCGAAAAATCGCCTATCCCTTGATCCCGCCGGGGCAGGGTCACACGGATTTGACCGCCAGTGTCTGCGCCTTGGAATGTCGCGCCTGACGGACCATAGAGACGGTGTAGATGATCAGCGCCAGCCAGATCATCGGAAAGGCGATCATCCGCGCCCCCCCGAGTTTTTCACCGAACACAAAGACCGCCGTCAGGAAAAGCATGGTCGGCACGATGTATTGAAGGATGCCGATCGTGGACAGGCGCAGCATCTTGGCGCCGTTGGCATACATCATCAAAGGCACCGCCGTGACGACCCCGCATCCCAGCAACAGCAAGGTATCCGCAGGCGTGCCGGCCATGAAATGGCTTTGCCCCGTCGCCCAAAGATAACCAAGATAGCCAAGAGCGGGGGGCATCAGCAGCAGCACCTCCAGCAAGAAGCCCTGATTTGGCCCGACGGGCAGCGATTTTTTCAGATAGGCATAGCCGCCCCAGCTCAGCGTCAGGGCAATCGCCACAACCGGCAGGCGCCCCGCATCCCATGTCAGCACCAGCACCGCCGCCGCCGCCAGCGCAATCGCGGCGATCTGTGCGCGGCTTAGCCGCTCGCCCAGCAGGACCGCCCCCAGAAGCACGCTGAACAGGGGGTTGATGTAATAGCCAAGTGCTGCCTCCAGGGCATGACCGGCACCGATGGCCCAGACGTAGATGCCCCAGTTCACCGACACGAACGCGGCGGTGACCGCCGCCATCGCCAGCGTTCTGGGGGACCGCACCGCCTGCCGCAGATCGCCCGTCCGGCGCGTCAGCAAAAGCACGGCGCCCGCAATCGGGACAGACCACAGAACGCGGTGGATGATCACCTCTGTCGGCGGGACATGCGCCAGCGCCTTCATGTAGAGTGGAAGAAAGCCCCATAGAAAATAGGCGGTTATGGCAAATGCAAAGCCCTTCAGGCTGTCTTCGTTCTTGCCCTGCATTCCACGCTCCATTCGCTAGACGATGTCCGAGTGGCCAAGGGCTAATGCAATCACACGGCAAGCGCCATGTGATTTATGCGGGTCGTCGCATCGGCGTGCGCAGGGGGGGTGGGGGCACCGACCAAGGCCGGTAGGGGCCCCTAGATGCTGGCCCAGTCGGTAAAGACGACATCGCGGTCGGTCTCTGTCTGGGGGGCGTCGGGCCTTTGTGTGGGCAGGGTGTCGGAAACATAGCCGATCCTGCGCGGTTGGGGGGTGTCTTCGGGTTTGGCGTCGGGAGGCGATTTGCGTGCCATTGGTTTTGCTCTGTGTTTGCACCCATCCAAGGGGATCGGGATGCCTTTGCCTTAGGTTTTGCGATGCGCCTTTTGGCGCTGCCAGCTCGTTTCGCGGATGGCGCATGTTAACGGTAACAGCCGGTCGGGGCCTGAATATGAAGAATTTATGTCAGAGCATGCGTAAATCCGCGATTGTTGCGGGGATGCCGCCAATTCTGACGGATCGGGTCGCATTTCGGCCTTTCCTTGGCGGGCGTGACGGCTAATGTCCCGCCAAAAGACAAGCGCGGATATGGAAGCGGACGGAACGGCATGACAATACTATTGGGCGTGGACACCGGCGGCACCTATACGGATGCGGTTTTGTTGCAGGACGAGACGACCGTGCTGGCCAAAGCCAAGGCCCTGACAACGCGCCATGATCTGGCCGAAGGCGTGGGGGCGGCGATTGATGCGGTGCTGGTGGCAAGCGGCGTGTCTGTCGGCGATATTTCCATGGCGTCGCTGTCGACGACGCTGGCGACCAATGCGCTGGTCGAGGGGCAGGGCGGGCGCGTGGCGCTGGTCTTTATCGGCTTCACCGCGACCGAGCTGACAAAGCAGGATCTGGCGGAGGCGCTGAAAAGTGACCCCGCGCTGATCCTTGCCGGCGGGCACGACCACAACGGCACCGCGATCACCCCCCTGGACGAGACGGGCCTGCGCGACTGGCTGGCCCTGCATGGCGCGCAGGTTTCGGCCTTTGCCGTCGCCAGCCAGTTCGCCACCCGCAACCCCGCCCATGAATTGCGCGCGCAAGAGATCATCGTCGAGATGACCGGGCGGCCCGTGTCCTGTTCGCATCATCTGTCGGCGCGGCTGAACGGGCCAAAGCGGGCGATGACGGCGGTTCTGAACGCGCGGCTGATCGGGATGATCGACCACCTGATCTCGTCGTCCGAGGCCCTGCTGCGGCACCGCGGCATCGACGCGCCGCTTATGGTGGTGCGTGGCGACGGGGCGTTGATTTCCTCGGCCACCGCCCGCGAGCGCCCCATTGAGACGATCCTGTCCGGCCCTGCCGCCTCTATCATGGGGGCGCTGTGGCTGACGCAGGAACAGGACGCCTTTGTGTCCGACATCGGCGGCACGACCACCGATGTGGCGATCCTGCGCGGCGGCCGCCCGATGATCGACCCGCAGGGCGCGCGGGTTGGCCGCTATCGCACCATGGTCGAGGCGGTGGCGATGCGCACCACGGGGCTGGGCGGCGACAGCGAACTGCATCTGGTCAACGACGGGCTGGAGGGGCGGCTGTTCCTTGGCCCGCGCCGGGTGATGCCTGTGTCGCTGTGCGCGCAGACCTGGCCCGATCTGGTTCTGGGCACGCTGGAACGGCAGGTGGCCAGCCTGATGCCCGGCGAATATGATGGGCGGTTTGTGGTGCCGATCCGCCGGTCCGATGTGTCAAAGGCGGGATTGTCGGACCGCGAGTTGGCCATCCTTGACCGTATCGGTCAGGTGCCCTGCGCGATGGAGGGGCTGTTCCGGTCCCGCATGGAAAGCGCTGTGATCCCGCGTCTGGTGGAACGCGGGCTTGTGCTGATCTCGGCGGTAACGCCATCCGATGCGGCGCATGTGCTGGGCAAGCTGGACGCGTGGAACCGCCAGGCGGCGGATCTTGCGCTGACGTTGTTCGCGCGGCGCAAGACCGGTGACGGCCGGCCACTTTGCGCCACATCGCACGAGATGGCGGTGCGGGTTGTGGATCAACTGACCGACCAGACCGCGCTGTGCCTGCTGGAAAGCGCCTTTGCCGAAGACCCCGCCTTTACCGGCGATCCCGCCGATCTGGCGCGCCATACCCTGACCCGCACGGGGCTTGCTCGCCACCGCGGGCTGATCGCCGCCGACATCGGGCTGAACCTGCCCGTGATCGGGCTTGGTGCCTCTGCTCCGTGTTATTACGGTGCGGTGGGGGACCGGCTGAACACCCGCATGGTGCTGCCCGAACATGCGGGGGTTGCCAATGCCATCGGGGCCGTGGTCGGGCAGGTTGTGATGCGCGAAAGCGGCACGATGACGGTGCCCGGCGCCGGACAGTTCCGCATTCATCTGGCTGACGGGCCGAAAGACTTTGTCGATCAGGCGCAAGCGCTGGAGGCGCTGGAAACCGTGTTGCGCGACAGGGCGGTGATGGACGCCCGCGCCTCGGGGGCCGATCAGGTGAACATCACCGTCACGCGCGATTTCAAAACCGCAACGGTCGAGGGCGCGCCGATTGTGCTGGAGGCAATGGTGACGGTCAGCGTCAGCGGGCGTCCAAGGGTTGCGATCGGCTAGGGCATGCCGGCCCGTTGTGCCTGAAATTCAGGCATATGCAGCGTTCAGGGCGGTGGGGTCGACGATTTTTGTTTGCCGAACGCCCGAATCGCCCGATGCTTTACCAAATGGTAAAAAATAAACAGCGGGGACCCTAGAAATGATCTTCCATCGAACCACCCTGACGCGCCGCCGGATGCTGGCGACCACGGCGGGGGCGGCTGCTTTTGCCGCAATCGCGCCGCACCGCCTGATGGCGCAGGAGCCGCTGAAGGTGGCCGGAATTTACACCGTGCCCGTCGAACAACAGTGGGTCAGCCGCATTCACAAGGCGGCGGAAACGGCGCAGGCGCGGGGCGACATCGCCTATACCTATTCCGAAAACGTCGCCAATACCGACTACCCCCGCGTCATGCGCGAATTCGCCGAGCAGGGCTATCAGCTGATCGTGGGCGAGGTGTTCGGGGCAGAGCAGGAAGCCCGCGAAGTGGCGGCGGACTATCCCGATGTCGCCTTCCTGATGGGCTCCAGTTTCAAGCAGGACGCGGCCCTGCCGAATTTTGCGGTTTTCGACAACTATGTGCAGGACGCGTCCTATCTTTCGGGCATCATCGCCGGGGCAATGACGAAATCGGGCAATATCGGCATGGTCGGCGGCTTTCCGATCCCCGAAGTGAACCGCCTGATGCATGCCTTCATGGCGGGGGCCAGGGAAGTGAACCCCGACATCATCTTCCAGATCAGCTTTATCGGGTCGTGGTTCGACCCGCCCAAAGCCAAGGAAACCGCCTTTGCCATGATCGAGCAAAGCGCAGATGTTCTGTATGCCGAACGGTTCGGTGTGTCGGATGCCGCCAAGGAACGCGGAATTCTGGCGATCGGCAACGTGATCGACACGCAGGCCGATTACCCCGAAACCGTCGTCGCCTCGGCGATCTGGCATTTCGAGCCGACGTTGGATGCGGCCCTTGCGGCGATCAAGGCGGGCAGTTTTACCGCCGCCGATTACGGGGTCTATTCGTTCATGAAGGCGGGGGGCTGCTCGCTTGCGCCGCTGGGCACCTTCGAGGGCAAAGTGCCAGAAGCCGCACTGGCGCTGGTCGCCGCCCGCGAGGCAGAGATCAAGGCGGGCACCTTCACCGTCGAGATCAACGACGAAGAACCAAAGTCGGTCTGAATGGCAAAGCTTGAAAAGGCGCAGGTTGTCCTGCGCCTTGACCGGATCACCAAAACCTTTGGCGCGTTGACGGCCAACGACGCGATCAGCCTTGTTCTGCGCGAGGGAGAGGTGATCGCGCTGTTGGGCGAAAACGGTGCGGGCAAGACCACGCTGATGAACATCCTGTTCGGCCATTACACCGCTGACAGCGGCACGGTCGAGGTGTTTGGCCAGACCCTGCCAGCGGGCAACCCCCGCGCGGCCTTGGCGGCGGGGGTGGGAATGGTGCACCAGCATTTCACGCTGGCCGACAACATGACCGTGCTGGACAATATCGTGCTGGGCACCCTGCCGCTGTGGATGCCGTGGTTCGACCGCGCCGCCGCCACGGCGCGGATCATGGCCCTGGCGCAGGATTTCGGGTTGGCCGTGGCGGTTGATGCCAAGGTCGGAACGCTGTCTGTGGGCGAACGCCAGCGGGTCGAAATCCTGAAGGCGCTGTACCGCGACGCCCGGATCCTGATTCTGGACGAACCGACCGCGGTGCTGACCCCGCAGGAAACCGACGCGCTGTTCGCGACGATGCGCAAGGCGGTGGCGCGTGGCCTGTCCGTTGTATTCATTTCCCATAAATTGCATGAGGTTACGGCTATATCCTCACGTTGTTATGTGCTGCGGCACGGGCGGTTGGTGGCCGAGGTGGCAACGCAGGACACCGACCGCCACGCCTTGGCCGAATTGATGGTCGGGGCCGAGGTTCAGGCGCCGTCTGTCCAGCCTTCGACGGCGGGTGAAACGCCGATGCGCCTTGATGCGGTCACAACCCCGGACATCGGTGCGGCCCCCGGACTGAAGCGGGTCACGCTGGACCTGAGGGCGGGGCAGATCGTCGGGTTGGCAGGCGTGTCCGGCAATGGGCAATCGGCGCTGGCCGATCTGGTTGCGGGGCTGACGCGGCCCGCCAGCGGTGCAGTGCTGCTGGACGGGGTCATGCCCGCCGACTGGTCGCCGCGGGGTGCTGTTGCCTCGGGCATCGCGCGCATTCCCGAAGACCGGCACAAGACCGGCACGATCGCCGATTTCGACCTGACGGAAAACGCCATTCTGGAAACCTATTCGCTTGCCCCGTTCAGCCGCAATGGCTGGATGGACTGGCGCAAGGCAAAGGCGTTTACCCGTGGTATCATAAAGACTTACGATGTGCGTTGTCCGGGGCCGGACACCCGCATCCGCCTGCTGTCGGGCGGCAATATGCAAAAGCTGATACTGGGGCGCGTGCTGGAACAGGAGCCGCGCATCATCCTGGCGAACCAGCCGGTGCGCGGGCTTGATATCGGGGCGGTGACCTATGTGCACCAGCGTCTGCTGGAGGCCCGCGCAAGGGGCGCTGCGGTGCTGTTGATCTCCGAGGATCTGGACGAGGTAACCGCGCTTGCCGATGTGATCCATGTGATGTCCGAGGGCCGCCTGTCGCCCGGCTTTGCGCGCGGATCAAAGACCCTGACAGAGCTGGGCGTCTGGATGGCCGGTCACGGGTTCAACGAGGCCAGCCATGCGGCTTGAACCGGTCACGGCACCGTCGGCGTTGCGGACGCTGGCCTATCCTGCGGTGGCCTTGGGGCTGACAGTCATTGCCGCGTCTTTGCTGGCGATGCTGGCGGGGGCTGATCCGTTCGGGGTGCTGGGGCTGATCCTGCACGGGGCTGCGGGGTCGAAATTTGCCGCCCTTGAAACGCTGAACCGCGCGACACCGCTGGTCTTTACCGGCCTTGCCGTCGCCGTCGCCTTTCGGGCCAGACTGTGGAACATCGGCGCCGAGGCGCAATTATACGCGGGCGCGGTGGTGACCGTGGTTCTGGGCACCGGCGCACTGAGCTTGCCGTCCGTGGTTCTGGTGCCGGTGATCGGCCTTGCGGCAATGCTGGCGGGGGCGATCGTTCTGCTGGTTCCGACAGTTCTGAAGGTGCGGTTCGGCGTTGACGAGGTGGTGACAACCCTGCTGCTGAATTTTATATTTTTGCTGTTTGTTTCCATGCTGCTAGAGGGCGTTCTTAAAGACCCCGCGGGCATGGGGTGGCCCAAGTCCGCCCGCCTGATCCCCGAGGCGCGCCTGCCGCGCATTGCCACGGGGTTGCGGTTGCACTGGGGCTTTGGTCTTGCCCTGCTCGCGGCGGGTCTGGTCTGGGTGATCCAGCGGCGGACCACGCTGGGATATGAGATGCGGGCGGTGGGGCTGAACCCGTCGGCGGCACGGTTTGCGGGGATGCCGGTGAACAACGTGCTGTTGAAAACCGCGCTTTTGTCGGGCGGGCTGGCGGCTCTGGCGGGCTTCTCCGAGGTGGCCGGGCTGAAGGGCAGCCTGACGCTCGATCTGTCGCCCGGCTTTGGCTACACCGGCATCATCGTGGCGATGCTGGCGCTGTTGAACCCGCTGGGTGTGGTCGTCGCCGCGATCTTTGTGGCGGGAATATTCGTGGGGGCCGACAGCATGAGCCGTGCGGCGGGCGTGCCGACCTATCTGGCCGATATCATGCTGTCGATGGCGCTGTTGATGATGGTGCTGGCGATCATGCTGACGCGGTTTCGCGTGGTCAGGGGGTAGGGCATGGACTATCTGGATATTGTCCTGAGCGCCAGTTTCTGGACCGCCGCGATCCGTATCGCGTCGCCACTGATCTTTGCCACGATGGGAGAGCTGATCTGCGAACGCGCGGGTGTGCTGAACCTCGGGATCGAGGGGATCATGGTGGTGGGTGCCTTTGCCGGATGGATGTCGGTTTACGCGGGCTGCGGCCTGTGGACCGGCGTCGCGGTGGCGTTCGGTGCGGGAATGATGTTCGGCTTGCTGCACGGGGTGCTGACCGTGCCCTTCGGGTTGTCGCAGCATGTCGTGGGCCTTGGGATCACGTTGTTTGCGACCTCGATGACTTATTACAGCTACCGGCTGGCCCTGCCAGAGGTCACAAGCCCGCCCAAGATCGAGGCATTCCAGCCCTGGCCGGTGCCGGTTCTGTCGGACCTGCCATTGGTGGGGCCCGCGCTGTTCACCCAGACGCCGCTGACCTATCTGGCCTTCGCGCTGGTCGGTCTGGTGTCGGTTGTGCTGTATCGGACCCCGCTGGGCCTTGCCCTGCGTGCGGCGGGCGAGAACCCGCAGGCGGTCGACGCGCAGGGGCTTTCGGTGGCCGGTCTGCGGATCGGGGCGGTGATGGCCGGCAGCGGGTTGATGGCGGTCGGCGGCGCGTTCCTGACGATGTCGGCGTTCAATTCGTTCTTCTTCGAGATGGTCAACGGGCGCGGCTGGATCTGCATCGCCCTTGTGGTGTTCGGGTCGTGGCGCCCCGGAAAGGCGCTGTTGGGGGCGATCCTGTTCGCGGGCTTCGACGCGCTGCAAATCCGCGTGCAGCAAACGCCGCTGGGCGCGGTTGTGCCCTATCAGATTTTCCTGATGATGCCCTATATTCTGTCCATACTGGCGCTGGTGGTCATGTCCCGCCGCGCCGAGGTGCCTGCAGCCTTGATGCTGCCGTTCAACAAGGGGGAACGCTGATGTTCGATCTGATTGTCAAAGGCGGCGTTCTGGCCGACGGGCGTGTTGCCGATATCGGGATCACCGGCGACCGGATCACGGCGATCGAAACCGGCCTGACCGGCGCGCGGGAGGTGGTCGATGCCAGCGGCGATCTGGTCAGCCCGCCCTTTGTCGACCCGCATTTCCACATGGATGCAACGCTGTCCTACGGCACACCGCGGATCAACGCGTCCGGCACCTTGCTGGAGGGGATCGGCCTGTGGGGCGAATTGAAAGAGGTGATGACGCTGGAAGAGGTCCGCGACCGTGCGCTGGCCTATTGCGACTGGGCGGCCAGCATGGGCCTGCTGGCGATCCGCAGCCATGTCGACACCTGCGATGACCGGCTTTTGGGGGTGCAGGCGCTGCTGGAGGTGAAGAAACTGGTTTCGGGATACATCGACCTGCAACTGGTGGCTTTTCCGCAGGACGGGCTGTTGCGCAGCCCCACGGCGCTGCAAAATACCATTCGCGCGTTGGATATGGGCGTCGATGTGGTGGGCGGTATTCCGCATTTTGAACGGACGATGGCCGACGGTGCCGCCTCTGTCACGCTGCTGTGCGAAATGGCGGCGATGCGCGGGCTGATGGTGGATATGCACTGCGACGAGACCGACGACCCCATGTCGCGCCACATCGAAACGCTGGCCTTCGAGGCGCAACGGCTGGGGCTTCAGGGCCGTGTGGCGGGGTCGCATCTGACCTCGATGCACTCGATGGACAATTACTATGTGTCCAAGCTGTTGCCGCTGATGCTGGAGGCGGGCGTGGCCGCCATTCCGAACCCGCTGATCAACATTGTGCTGCAAGGGCGGCATGATACCTATCCCAAACGGCGCGGCATGACGCGGGTCAAGGAGATGCTGGCAATGGGCATCACCGTGGGCTTCGGTCAGGACTGTGTGATGGACCCGTGGTACAGCATGGGGACGGGCGATATGCTGGACGTGGCCTTTATGGGGCTGCATGTGGCGCAGATGACCAGCCCCGCCGAAATGCGCCAGTGCTTTGACATGGTGACGACGGAAAATGCGCGGATCATGGGGCTGACGGACTACGGGCTGAAGGTTGGCGCGCTGGCCTCGCTTGTGGTGCTGGACGCGGGCAACCCGATCGAGGCGCTCAGGCTGCGGCCCGACCGGTTGTGCGTTGTGGCAAAGGGCAAGGTGATCTCCCGGCAGTTGCGCAACGATGCGCGGCTGAGTGTTGACGGGCGGCCACCGACAGTGCGGCGACGCCACCACGCCCATTCGGTGTAAGGGGTCACGACCCGATCACCCGGCGGCTGCGCTGCCCCGGCCTAGTCAGGCATGGACCGCAGGCTTTTTGTCTCTGTCAGCTTGTACAGGCTGTCGAAAAAGATCTGTGCGGCGGGGGACAGAACCGATCCTGCCCGCCGGATCAGGGCGTAGTCGGAAACCGAAAGGGTGGGCGCCACCGGCAGGCTGGTTATGCGCCCGCCCAGCCCCACATCGCCGCCGAAGAAATCCGCGACAGAGCGTGCGATCGGAGCAATCGCGCTGGTTTCCATGATCGAGGCCAGCGTCAGCATAAGCGAGGCCGTGCTAAGCACCTTGCGGGGCAGCGGCAGGTCGCGGGCGATTAGATAATCCTCGACCGTGCGGCGCAGCAGGCCGCCCTGATCCTGCATCACCCAATCATAGGGCATGCAGTCGGCAATGGTGATGTCGGGCTGGCGGGTCAGTGGATGATCGCGCCGCACGATCATCGCGATTGGTTCCTCTCCGATCACGGTGGCGTCGAACAGGCGCGGATCGGCGTCGACGGGGATGCGGCCGATGTAGAAATCCAGCCGGTTCGACAAAAGGCCCTGCGCCAGCGTGCCGCTGACATCGACCATCACCGTGGTTTCAACCATAGGATGGGTCATCCGCATCCGTTTCAGCATTGGCAGGACCATCTCGATCGAGGGCCCGGTGACCGACCCGATGTTCACCCGTCCGCCCTGTCCGCTGCCAAGTTCCGCCAGCTCGCGGCCCGCGTCATTCAGCCCTTGCAGGATCGCGCGCGCCCGTGCGGCCAGACGCAGACCGAATTCCGTCAGCTCGATCCCGCGGGGATGGCGGGTGTAAAGCGGCACGCCGGTGATCTGTTCCAGTTCCGACGCAAGGCGCGACGCGGCGGGCTGCGAGATGTTCAGCGCCAGCGCTGCGGCGCTGATCTGTGTGGTGTCACCCAGATGCGCCATAAGCCGCAGATGCGTCAGCTTGACCCCGCGCAGGATCAGGTCATCAGGGCGCAGGTCTTCGGAACGACGGCCATTCGGTTTCTGCGCCATGGCGGATGATTTTCCAATTTTGATATATTAATAATGGTATATCCAGATCAAATAACAATATTTGACTGTCATAGCCACATCTTATTATCCAGTTGCAGCCACACCCGCCGGATCAGGCAGAGCGTGGCGCTGGTCCCGCCCATTACGGGCGGGGCAAACCAGGGTAAAACGTCTGCAAAAGGCGGGTCGCCCTACTGAAATTTGGATCTGCCCTCCGGTGCGCCGGTCACAGCAGACCCTGTCCTTGGGAGGAGGATACCATGAATATCACGAAACGCGCCCTGATGACGGTTGCCGTGGCCGCACTTGCGGTTGGCACGCTTGGTGCCCCGTCTTTTGCCGCCGGCAAAGGCACCGTTGGCATCGCGATGCCGACAAAGTCGTCCGCCCGCTGGATTTCCGACGGCGACAGCATGGTCAAGCAGTTCACCGATGCGGGCTATGACGTCGATCTGCAATACGCAGAAGACGACATTCCGAACCAGCTGGCCCAGATCGAGAACATGATCACCAAAGGCGCGGACGTTCTGGTCATCGCCGCAATTGATGGCACGACCCTGTCAAACGCGCTGGAAAACGCGGCGGCGGCGGACATCAAGGTGATCGCCTATGATCGCCTGATCCGCGACAGCGGCAACGTCGATTATTACGCGACCTTCGACAACTTCCAGGTCGGTGTGCTTCAGGCGACATCGCTGATCGACAAGCTGCAAGGCGACGGCCCCTTCAACATCGAACTGTTCGGCGGCTCGCCCGACGACAACAATGCGTTCTTCTTCTACAATGGCGCGATGTCGGTGCTGCAACCGCTGATCGACAGCGGCAAGCTGGTCGTCAAATCCGGCCAGATGGGCATGGACAAGGTCGGCACATTGCGTTGGGACGGTGCCGTTGCACAGGCCCGCATGGATAACCTTTTGTCCGCCTATTACACCGATGGCCGCGTCGATGCGGTTCTGTCGCCCTACGACGGTCTGTCCATCGGCATCATTTCCTCGCTGAAGGGTGTGGGATACGGCTCTGCCGATCAGCCGATGCCGATCGTGTCGGGGCAGGATGCGGAAATCCAGTCGATCAAGTCCATTCTGGCAGGCGAGCAGTCGTCGACCGTATTCAAGGACACGCGCGAACTGGCCCGTGTGACGGTTGGCATGGTGGATGCGCTTTTGTCCGGGTCCGAGCCGGAGATCAACGACACCTCGACCTATGACAACGGCGTCAAGGTGATCCCGTCCTACCTGCTGAAACCCGTTTCGGTGGATATTTCGAACTGGGAAGAGATCGTGATCGGCAGCGGTTACTACACGATGGACCAGATCAAGTAATCTGACCTGATCCTGTCGGACGGGTTCGGTATCCTCCGCCCGTCCGGCATCTTTTCCCCTTCCGATTCCGGGAACCCTTTCCCATGCAAACCATCCTAGAAATGCGCGGCATCACCAAGACGTTCCCCGGTGTCAAGGCGCTGGACAACGTGAACCTTTCGGTGACGCGCGGCGAGATCCACGCGCTTGTCGGTGAAAACGGCGCGGGGAAATCCACGCTGATGAAGGTTCTCAGCGGCGTCTATCCCCACGGCACCTACGACGGCGACATCCTGTACGAGGGCGAAGTGAAGCACTTTCGCGACATCTCGGACAGCGAGGCCTGCGGCATCATCATCATCCATCAGGAACTGGCGCTTGTGCCGCTTCTGTCGATTGCCGAGAATATCTTTCTGGGCAACGAATGCGCCCGCAACGGGGTCATCGACTGGCATGAAACCCACCGCCGCACGGCTGAACTGCTGGCAAAGGTCGGGTTGAAGGAAAACCCCGAAACGCTGGTCTCCGAACTGGGGCTGGGCAAGCAACAGTTGATCGAGATCGCCAAGGCGCTGTCGAAAGAGGTGCGCCTGCTGATCCTGGACGAGCCGACCTCGTCCCTGAACGAGAAAGACAGCGACGCGCTTTTGGCGTTGCTGATGGAATTCCGCGCGCATGGAATTTCGTCGATCCTGATTTCGCACAAACTGAACGAGATTTCCAAAGTGGCCGACAGCATCACCGTGCTGCGCGACGGCGCGACGGTCAGCTCGCTGGATTGCCGCACCGGCACGATCAGCGAAGGCGACATCATCCGTGATATGGTGGGGCGGTCGATGTCCGACCGTTATCCGGCCCGTGCGCCGCAAATCGGCGAGGTGGTGATGGATGTGCGCGACTGGACGGTCTTGCACCCGTTGCAAAGTGACCGCCGGGTGGTGGACAACGTCAGCTTTACCTTGAAACGGGGCGAGGTTCTGGGCATCGCCGGCCTGATGGGCGCGGGGCGCACCGAGCTTGCGATGAGCCTGTTTGGCCGCGCCTATGGCCGCTACGCGGGGGGCAGCGTCACGATGCACGGCAAGCCCGTGGACCTGACGACCATCCCCAAGGCGATCAAGGCGGGCCTGTGCTATGCCACCGAGGACCGCAAGCAGTTCGGCCTTGTGCTGGACGACACGATCCGCCGCAACATCCCGCTGGCCAACCTGGACGGCATCGCCAGAGGCGTGGTGGTGAACGAAGAGCGCGAGGCAGAGGTCGCCGAAGACTATCGCGGCAGGATCAACATCAAATGCTCCAGCATCGCGCAGGAGACGGTGAACCTGTCGGGCGGCAACCAGCAGAAGGTGGTTCTGTCGAAATGGCTGTTCGCGGGGCCGGAAATCCTGATCCTGGACGAACCGACACGCGGCATCGACGTCGGTGCCAAATTCGAGATTTACACGATCATCCGCGACCTTGCCGCATCGGGAAAGTCGATCATCGTCATCAGTTCCGAAATGCCCGAACTTCTGGGGATTTCAGACCGGCTTTATGTCATGAACGAGGGCCGCTTTGTCGGCGAAATGGCAAGCGGTGACGCCACTCAGGAAAAGATCATGGGAATGATCATCAATTCGGTTGGATAAGAACATGGACCAGACAACGAACATCCCCGCCAAGCCCGAAGGGTCGTCATGGAAGTTCATGCGCGCCCACATGCGCGAATACGGCATCCTGATCGCGCTGGTGGTGATCATGGCCTTTTTCCAGATCATGACCGGCGGCATTTTGTTGAAACCCGTCAACCTGACCAACCTGATCCTGCAAAACAGCTATATCATCATCATGGCGATCGGCATGTTGCTGGTCATCGTGGCGGGGCATATCGACCTTTCCGTGGGGTCTGTCCTTGGGTTCGTGGGCGCGCTGGCCGCGGTGATGATCGTGAATTACGACATCAATTTCGTGGTGACATCGGTGGTCTGTCTGGGTGTCGGCGCGCTGATCGGGGCCGCGCAGGGCTATTGGATCGCCTATATGAAGATCCCCGCGTTCATCGTGACGCTTGCGGGAATGCTGGTGTTCAAGGGGCTGACGCTGTGGCTGCTGGCCGGTCAGTCGGTCGGGCCGTTCCCCAAGACGTTCCAGTTGCTGTCGTCCGGCTTTATTCCTGACCTGTTCGGGGCAAAGGGGATCAACCTGTTCTCGATGTTCCTTGGCTGCGGTGTTGCCGCGCTGTTGCTGTGGCTCAGCATCCGCGCCCGCAAGAACCAGCAGGCCAACGGTGTCGCAGACGAGCCTTTCGCGTTCTTTGCCGCGAAAAACGCGATTATCGTCGTGGCGGTTGTGTATCTGACCTATCTGATGGCGACGTTCCGTGGCCTGCCCAACGTGTTCATCGTCATGGCCCTGTTGATCGCGATCTACACCTTCATCGCCCAACGCACGACCATCGGGCGGCGCATCTATGCGATCGGCGGCAACGAGAAAGCGGCAAAGCTGTCGGGCATCAAGACAGAGCGTCTGGTGTTCCTGACCTTCGCCAATATGGGTATGCTTGCGGCCCTTGCCGGTCTGGTCTTTGCCGCCCGCCTGAACACCGCGACCCCGAAGGCGGGGCAGGCGTTCGAGCTTGACGTGATCGCGGCGGTCTTTATCGGCGGCGCCTCGATGAGCGGCGGCGTGGGCACCATCATCGGTGCCGTGATCGGCGCCTTTATCATGGGCGTGATGAACAACGGCATGTCGATCCTCGGGGTCGGTATCGACTGGCAGCAGGTCATCAAGGGCCTTGTGCTGTTGGCTGCCGTGATTTTCGACGTCTACAACCGCAAGAAATCCTGATGGAGGGTAATGCAATGCTGGTATCTCGGATCAGGGACGAAAACGGCGTGGTGCGGGTCGTGGCGCGCGAAGGGACAGAGGCCTTTGTGGTCAAGGGCGCCGACAGCCTTTACGCGCTGGCGATGGACTGTGCCGCGACAGGGCAAAAGCTGGCCGACCGGATTTCCGGCCTCGGGTTCGGCGATGCGGTCGATCTGGCCCGCGCCTATGCCGAAGGGCGCATCCTGTCGCCGATCGCCCATCCCGACGCGGGTCATTTGCACCTGACGGGCACCGGGCTGACCCATCTGGGCAGTGCCGCCACCCGCGACGCGATGCATGCGAACGCCACCGAAGAGATGTCGGATTCGATGAAGATGTTCCGCATGGGGGTCGAGGGCGGCAAGCCTGCGGCGGGACAGGTCGGCGTGCAGCCGGAATGGTTCTACAAGGGCACAGGCGCGGCGGTTGTGGCGCCGGGTGCGCCGCTGGTGTCGCCCGCTTTCGCGCTGGATGGCGGCGAAGAGCCGGAACTGGCGGGGATCTATGTGATCGGCCCCGACGGCACGCCGTTTCGGTTGGGGTTCGCGCTTGCGAATGAATTCTCGGACCATGTGACAGAGCGTCAGAACTATCTGTTTCTGGCCCATTCCAAACTGCGACCGGCGTCTTTCGGGCCTGAAATCCGTCTGGGCGACCTGCCGCAGGATGTGGCCGGCACCAGCCGGATCATCCGCGACGGCACCGTGATATTCGACGCGCCGTTCCTGTCGGGCGAGGCCAACATGAGCCATACGCTGGCCAATCTTGAGCACCACCACTTCAAATACGCGCTGTTCCGCCAACCCGGCGACGTGCATGTGCATATGTTCGGCACCGCGACCCTTTCGTTTGCGGCGGGGATCACCACGCAGGCGGGCGACGTGTTCGAGATAGAGGCGGCGGACTTTGGCTTGCCGCTGCGCAATCCGCTTGCCATCGAGACCGGCGCGGACACACCCACAGTCGTAAAATCGCTATAGCTCAAGGGGCACGTCATATGACCTTCAAAAAAGCCGAATGGCCCCGCACATTGCGCTCTCATGCCTGGTATGGCGGCACCAGCCGCGACAATATCTATCACCGCAGCTGGATGAAAAATCAGGGGCTTCCTGCCGATCTTTTCGATGGCCGTCCGGTGATCGGGATCTGCAACACCTGGTCTGAACTGACGCCCTGCAACGCGCATCTGCGCGATCTGGCGGAACGGGTAAAGCACGGCATCTACGAGGCGGGCGGTCTGCCGCTGGAATTTCCGGTGTTCTCGCCGGGGGAAAGCTCGCTCCGGCCCACGGCGATGATGTATCGCAACCTGTGTGCGATGGACGTCGAAGAGGCCCTGCGCGCCAATCCGCTGGACGGTGTTGTGCTGATGGTGGGCTGTGACAAAACCACGCCCGCGCTGCTGATGGGGGCTGCCAGCGTCGATATCCCGGCCATTGTGGTGACCGGCGGGCCGATGCTGAACGGCAAATGGCGCGGCACAGATGTGGGGTCTGGCACGGCGCTGTGGCAGATGTCAGAGGCGGTGAAGTCGGGCGAAATGACGCAGGACGAGTTCCTGGAGGCGGAACAGTCGATGTCCCGCTCTCCGGGGTCGTGCAACACCATGGGCACCGCCAGCACGATGGCCAGTATGGCAGAGGCGCTTGGCATGGCGCTGTCGGGCAATGCCGCGATCCCTGCGGTCGACAGCCGCCGCCGCGTGATGGCGCATCTGACGGGGCGACGCATTGTCGATATGGTCAAGGACGACCTGAAACCGTCCGACGTCATGACCCGCCCCGCCTTCGAGAACGCGATCCGCACCAATGGCGCGATCGGCGGCTCGACCAATGCGGTGATCCACCTTCTGGCGATTGCCGGACGGGTCGAGGTCGACCTGAGCCTTGATGATTGGGACACGCAGGGGCGCGACATTCCGACCATCGTGAACCTGATGCCATCGGGAAAATACCTGATGGAAGAATTCTTTTATGCGGGCGGTCTGCCGGTTGTGCTGAAATGCCTGCTGGACGCGGGAAAACTGCATGGCGACGCGCTGACCGTGTCGGGCAAGACCATGGCCGAGGAAATCGCAGGCGTGCGCAACTGGAACGAGGATGTGATCCTGCCGGTGGACAAGGCGCTGACCCAGCAGGGCGGTATCGCGGTGCTGCGCGGCAACCTTGCGCCCAAGGGCGCGGTGATCAAGCCATCGGCGGCCAGCCCGCATCTGATGCAACATCGCGGCCGCGCCGTGGTGTTCGAGGACATCGACGACTACAAGGCGCGGATCAACGACGATGCGTTGGATATTGATGAAACCTGCATCATGGTGATGAAAAACTGTGGCCCGCGCGGGTATCCCGGTATGGCCGAGGTCGGCAATATGGGCCTGCCGCCCAAGGTGCTGAAAAAGGGGATCAAGGATATGGTGCGCATTTCCGACGCGCGGATGTCGGGCACAGCCTATGGCACGGTCGTGCTGCACACCTCGCCCGAGGCGGCTGTCGGCGGGCCGTTGGCGGTGGTGCGGTCCGGCGATATGATAGAGATCGACGTGGCGGGCCGCAGGCTGCATCTGGATATCCCGGATGACGAACTGGCCGCGCGACTGGCCGCCTGGGTGCCTGCGGGCGAAATGCCCAAAGGCGGCTATGACCTGCTGTTCCGCACCCATGTTCAGGGCGCGGACGAAGGGGCGGATTTCGACTTTCTCAGGGGATGTCGCGGAAAGGAGGTTGGCCGTGACTCGCATTGATCTGGCGATTGTGGGCGTGGGCAAGATCGCCCGCGACCAGCATCTGCCCTCTATCGCGGGCAACCCGTCATTCCGGCTTGTGGCCGCCGTCAGCCGCAATGCGGGCGTCGAGAATGTCGCGAACTATGACACGCTTGCCGAGTTCCTGACCGCAGGCGCGGATGTTCCGGCGCTGTCGTTGTGCGTGCCGCCTGCGGTGCGATTCCAGATGGCGTGGGACGCGCTTCGGGCGGGGAAACATGTGCTGCTTGAAAAGCCGCCCGGCGCCACCCTGTCAGAGGTCGAAACCCTGTCGGCACTGGCCGCTGAACGGGGGCTGACGATCTATGCCACCTGGCATTCACGCCACGCCACGGGGGTGGAACCGGCGCGCGACTGGATCGCCAGCCGTCAGATCAAGCAGCTGCGGATCGTCTGGAAAGAGGACGTGCGCCGCTGGCATCCGGGGCAGGCCTGGATCTGGACGGCGGGCAACGTCGGCGTGTTCGACCCCGGTATCAACGCGCTGTCGATCCTGACGCGGATCATGCCGCATGGCATCCACATCGCGTCCGCCGATCTGGAATTCCCTGAAAACTGCGAAACGCCGATTGCCGCGCGGTTGCAGTTCGCCGACCCGATGGGGGGCGATATATCCGCCGAGTTCGACTGGCGCCACGAGGGCCGCCAGACATGGGACATCACGGTTGTCACCGATGACGGCACGCTGGTGCTGTCGGACGGCGGGGCAAAGATGGCTGTGGACGGCGCAACGGTTGTTCAGGGCGAAAACCGCGAGTATGATGCGATTTATGCCCGTTTTGCCGATCTTTTGGCCACAGGAAAAAGCGATGTCGATATCGCCCCGCTGCGCCATGTTGCCGATGCCTTTATGATCGGGCGCAGGCATATCACCAAGCCTTTTTACGAATAGAACTGGACGTCCAATGACTGTTGCTGAAGGCCTGAACGGCCGCCACCTGATCGCGGGAACCTGCGTGTCGGGCGATGAAACCTTTCTTTCCCAACCCGTGACGGGCAAGGGGCAGCGTTTTGCCCAAGGCACGGCGGCGCATGTCGATGCGGCGGCACGCAGCGCCGAGGATGCGTTCTGGTCCTATTCCGCCACCAGCCGCGCCGACCGCGCCGCCTTTCTGAACCGCATCGCCGACGAGATAGAGGCGCGGGGCGATGCGATCACCGAGATCGGTTGCGCCGAAACCGGATTGCCCGCCGCCCGTCTGCAAGGCGAGCGGGGCCGCACTACGGGCCAGTTGCGGCTGTTCGCGACCCATATCCTTGACGACGCTTTTCTGGACCTGCGCCATGACGCGGCGATGCCTGATCGCGCGCCCGCCCCGCGCCCCGACATGCGGATGATCCAGCGCCCCCTTGGGCCGGTGGGTGTGTTCGGCGCGTCGAACTTTCCGCTGGCGTTTTCCACGGCGGGGGGCGACACGGCATCGGCGCTGGCGGCAGGCTGTCCGGTGGTGGTCAAAGGCCATCCCGCGCACCCCGGCACAGCACAGATCGTGGCCGAGGCGATCGAGGCCGCGCGCGTGGCCTGCGGGCTGCATCCGGGGGTGTTTTCCCTGATCCAGTCGAATTCCCGCGCTGCGGGAGAGGCCCTGGTGCAGCACCCGTTGATCCAGGCGATCGGGTTCACAGGGTCGTTGGCGGGGGGGCGCGCGCTGTTCGATCTGGCGTGCCAACGCCCTGTTCCCATTCCATTTTTCGGTGAACTGGGTAGTGTAAATCCGGTGTTCCTGCTGCCTGCCGCACTGGCGGCACGGGGGCCAGAGATCGGCGCGGGCTGGGCCGGATCGCTGACCATGGGGGCAGGGCAGTTCTGCACCAACCCCGGCATTGTGATCGCGGTTGAAGGGCCAGACGCAGACGCGTTCGAGGCGGCGACGCTGACCGCACTAGGGGCCGCGCCTGCGCAAACCATGCTGACCGACGGTATCGCCGATGCCTATCGCCATGGCCGCGACCATCTGGCGGCGCTGGCCGATGTGCGCCTTGGGTCGGGCTGTTCGGGGCGGCAGAACGCGCCCGATCTTCTGACCACGACGGGCACGGCGTTTCTTGCCAATCCCGATCTGGCAGAGGAGGTCTTTGGCCCGCTGGGGCTGATCGTGCGGGTCGCGGATATCGACGAGATGCGCCGCGTGGCGATGGGCCTGCGCGGGCAACTGACCTGCACCATGCAGATGGATGCGGGCGACAGCGACATCGCGCAGGCGCTTTTGCCGGTGCTGGAACGCAAAGCCGGGCGGGTGCTGGTCAACGGGTTCCCGACCGGCGTCGAGGTGTGCGACGCGATGGTGCATGGTGGGCCTTATCCGGCCTCGACCAACTTCGGTGCGACCAGCGTCGGCACGCTGGCGATCCGGCGCTTTATGCGGCCGGTGTGCTACCAGAACATGCCAGAGGCATTTCTGGCCGGCGCGATCGCCTGACCTTAGGGGCCGCTATTCCGCTGCGTTGCGGTGGGCGGCCCCGATGTCCGGCTGATACAGGTAGTCGCGCGTCAAAGGCACGGCGTCGATCCTGCGCGAGATCTGGAACTGGAATACCGCCTGTCGCCCGTGCCGGAACGTCTGTTCGCAGGCCGCGATATAGAAACGCCACATGCGGATGAAACGGTCGTCATAAATCTGGCGGACCTTGTCGGCGTTCGCGTTGAACCGGTCATACCAGTGGCGCAGCGTATAGGCGTAATGCAGGCGTAAGCATTCGATGTCGTCCAGCCACAGCCCCTCTGCCTCGATTGCGGCGGTGACCTCTGACATGCTGGGAATATAACCGCCGGGGAAAATGTATTTCGCCATCCAGGGGTTTGTCGCCTCGGGGGGGGCAGAGCGCCCGATGGTATGGATCAGCGCCACACCGTCTGGTGTCAGGCGGTCGCGGATGGTTGCGAAATAGGGCTGGAAATGGGGCAGGCCAACGTGTTCGAACATGCCGACCGACACGATCCGGTCAAAGGTTTCGGTCACATCGCGGTAGTCGGTCAGGCGGAAGTCCACCCTGTCCGACAGCCCCTCGCGCAGGGCGCGCTGTGTTGCGATCTTGTGCTGCTCTTGCGACAGGGTGACCCCGACCACCTGTGCGCCATGATCCCGCGCCAGCGTCAGGGCAAGACCGCCCCAGCCACAGCCGATGTCCAGCACCCGCATCCCCGGTTCAATCAGCAGCTTTCCGGCGATATGTGCCTTTTTCCGGCTTTGGGCGCGTTCCAGCGTGTCATCGGGGGTGTGGAAATATCCGCAGGAATACTGGCGGTCGTGGTCCAGAAACAGGTCGAACAGGGCGCTGGACAGATCGTAATGATGCGCCACATTGCGCCGCGACGACGGTGCGATATTGTTCTGGCGCAAACGCCGCAGGGTTGTGCGCGTCCGCCCCAGCCAGCGCATCCACCAGACGGGGCGGTGCGTGTTGTAATTCGTGACGATGATGGCCATCAGCCCCTGAAGGTCGTCGCCGTCGATGGTCAGCGTGCCGTTCATATAGGACTCGCCGAAGGCAAGTTCGGGATTGCGGGCCAGATGCGCGACGGTCGCGCGGTCGTGCAGCCGCACGGTGACCGGATCGCCCGTGCCGTCGCCGTATCGGCGCTGCGATCCATCGGGCAGGTGCAGCGTGACGGAACCCTGCCGCAGCAAGGCCCCAAGCATATGGTCCAGTGCAGTCGTCCACATGGCGTGTCTCCCTTTTGTCGGCCCGTTTCAGGGCGGGTCGTTCGCGGCAATAGTGTTATCCGTGCCAAAATCCCTTCAGTATCATTGCGCTTTTTCCAATCCGTGCCTTGACCGCAATCAAGCGGCACACCTGTTGTGATTGACAGGTTTCGGGCGGGGCCATTCCCTGCGCTCTTGTCAATGGTCAATGAAGATCGCCGGATTTGGTGAAGGATGGCAACATGCCCCGACGTGCCGCGGGCCCCTCATGCCAACGGAAAGGATGACACCATGTTAAGGATTATAACCCTATCGTTTCTCGTCTCTGCGGGGGCCGCCAGTGCCCAGTCGGCCACAGATTCGGCCACGGATATGTCGGAATTCTCGCGTGGCCAGCAAGAGTATATGTCCGGCTGCGCCGCCTGCCACGGCGAGAATGCCGATGGCAACGGCCCGATTGCCACGATGTTCAAGACGCCCGTGCCCGACCTGACCGGCATCGCCGAGCGCAACGACGGAAAATTCCCGCTGCTGGATGTGATGCACATCATCGACGGCCGGATGGAGGTGCGCGGCCATGGCAATCCGATGCCGATTTTCGGTCGCCGCTTCGAGACCGAGACAGAGGACACCGCCGGCGTCTATGGCAGCGAACCGATGGTGCGCGGTCGGGTTCTGGAACTGGTGCTTTATCTGCAATCCATCCAGAAATAGGCTATCCGGGAACCGGAGAGTCCTCTGAAATCAGGTCGTGACCTGCGGCATCAATGAGGGCGGCCAGGTCCATGACCTCCAGATGCGAGGGGTCATGGATTTTGATCACCCCGATTGCGTCCAGCTCGTGCAGGGCGCGGCTAAGGGATTCCGGCCGCGTTCCCAGATAATGGGCAAGGTCGATGCGCCGGATCGGAATATGGATCGCGATCGGATGATCCTCCAGCCCTGCGCTGCCGATAAGCCGCGACCGTCGCCGGATCAGGATCAACAGAAACGACGCGACACGCTCTATCACCTTGCGCGCGCCCAGCAGCAGGATCCATTCCCGCGCGGCATCCAGTTCGTCCAGCACATTGACCAGAAACATCCGTTCAATTTCAGGCGTTTCTTTCAGGATTTTCTCGAACGGCACCCGGTCCAGACAAAAGATCTGCGTTTCGGTCAGGGCTTCGACCTGATAGCTGGACGCGCCATCGAACAGGTGACCGTACATGTCTGTCGGCACCAAAAGCCCGATGATGTGTTTCCGCCCGTCCTGCAAAAGTTTTGTCATGCACATCATGCCGTCAAGCACGTAGCCAACATGATCGGTTTCTTCGCCATCCTCGATCATTATTTTTCCGGCGGCTATGGTTTTGACACGCGAAATCTTGCCGATCTTGTCGCGTGTCGCGGGGGACATCATTGCAAACAGGTCGGCAAGGTGGGTTCCCTTTGCCCCGCGCAACCCTTGCGGCAGAACAGGCCCCTGATCTGCACCACTCATTTTTCAGTGCCGTAACGAATTGAAATTATTTGGGAAAAACGAAAACTGATTGAAGCAAGATACACTGATCAACCCTCCTTTTTATCAATACCGCATGGTCTTTTCTTTTGGCCGACCGGTCAACCGCCAATTAAATATGGTATGACATAGCTCATCTTGATTCAGATCAATACCGGGCTTTAAAAATCCTTCCATAAAGTTATCATATTGAGATGTAATGAGTCGTTGTCGATTCTTCCGGTGGATGTATTTCATCACCGGGTGCCACGACGCCGAGATGTTGATTTCCCCCCTTTGATCAGGCGCGCTGTTCCGGTGTGCCAACCTGTAAAGTGAGGCTTGAGATGTATCGACTTCCAGCAACCCAATCCAAAAGAGAATGTGCGAATTGCATGATGCGCAGCGAGGGCATTTGCGGAATGATCAGCCCTGAAACGCGTGACAAGCTTGTATCGACGGGGCGCATTCAGGATTTCCCCGCGAACGGGCGTATTTGCGACGAGGACAACGGGCCTGCGTTCGTCGGGGTGGTGATTTCGGGATATCTGCGGTTTCAACGCCATGGCATGGACGGGCGGCGGCAGATTTTAAGTCTGGAGATGGCAGGCGACATTATCGGCGATTCGTCCAGCCATAGAGCCGGCTATGCGATCGAGGCGGCGACGGATGTTCGCGTGTGCAGGTTCGACAAGGCCGTGTTCGACCGCCTGATGGTGGAAGAACCTGATCTGGTCCGCGCGGTTTACAAGCTGCGGATGGCCAAGCTGGAACGACTGCGCTGGTTGACGTGGTCCTTGGGGGCGCTCAGCGCTCAGGAACGGCTGTGTTCGTTTTTCGCGATGGCGACCAATTTCATGGCTTTCGAGCCGGACGGCAGGACGGGCGGCATCTTGCATGTGGACCTGCCGCGGTCCGATATTGCGGATTTGTTGGGCGTCTCGATGGAAACGATCAGCCGGATCGCCAAAAGGTTGCATGAAATCGGCGCGCTGCGAACCATCACGCCCTATAAATTCGAAATTCCGGATCTGCCGGCGCTGGTCGAGATGGGCCAGTTGGAAGGGACGTTCGATCAGATACAGTTTCCGCATAATCTGGCCGCGTCCTGGGGCAGGCTGAACCTGCAACCGGGCGCGGTGTCAAAGCGGATGAAGGCAGTGCCTGCCAAGGCCGGACCGCTGTTGAGGGCCGTTGCGAACACGCCATCCCCGCCGGGAACGGCCGCAACTTTTGCGCCTGTTGATTGGTATCAATGATTGCGGGACCGGATGGGGATACCCTGTCCTGACTTGCCAGACACAGCCCCTTTTACGGCTCAGTTGCCCCCTGTTACCGGGGGCAATCCTGCGGGCTGTTGCCTGACAAGCCATAGTCAACGCATCATCGACGGAGACCCCCCATGAGCAAGAAAAGCACACAAGTTGAAGTGAAACGCGAAACGCGGCCTGCGGGAAATGGACAGCGGCAGAACCCGTTTGTCTCGCTGAGGCACGAGATTGACCGCCTCTTCGAGGACTTCGACTGGCCCGGCATTCATCTGCCGTTTCGGGCAAGTGGCAGCGCAATAGAGCCGGTGCGCCAATGGTCCGATGTCTGGGCGATGGCACCGGCGATGGATCTGGTCGAGCGGAACGGCGAATACGAAATTCAGGCAGAACTGCCCGGACTGGGTCTTGACGACATCGACGTCAAGGTCAGCGAAGGCATGCTGACCATCAAGGGCGAAAAATCCGAGGAACACGTCGAGGACGATCAGGATTATCACATGCGCGAACGCAGCTATGGCCAGTTCCAGCGCAGTTTCCGCCTGCCCGATGGCGTTGACACCGACAAGGTCGAGGCCCGGTTCGACAAGGGCGTGTTGTTTGTCAAAATGCCGAAAACCGCTCAGGCTAAAAGCAAGGAACGCAAGATCGAGGTGAAGCCTGCCTGACCGGAACAGGACCGACCCCGAAAGCCGGTGCAGCCTAGCTTGGCGCACCGGCTTTTTTCTGGTCCAACGCCGTTTTCGCGGTCTGGATCGTGTCTGACAGGGCTGCTGCCGCGTTGACGCGGGTCCAGCCGACCGTGCCGCAGTCCTGAAGCACCTGTTGCCGGACCACGCCCGCATCGGCGTCCGACGCGTCACCGGACCGCGCCGAGACCCTTGAAATCAGGACGGGAAGGGGGGCTGTCAGCCAGATTCCAGTGAACGGCACCCTGACCTGATCCGCCAGCGCCTCGGCGCGTGACCGGATGGACTGATCCAGAAATGTGGCGTCCAGCAAAACCGAATGGCCGGCCTTCAGGATCGATTCTGCCCGATGGAACATCCGGTCGTAAACCCGTTCGCGTTCGGGTTGCGCATAGCTGTCTGCGGGCAGGCGGGTTTGCTCTGCGACGCCGCGCATCGCCTTTCGCTCCAGATCGCTGCGCAGGTGGACCGCGCCGGGGGCCGCCCCGATCAGCGGCGCCAGCGCGTGGGCGACAGTTGTTTTTCCGGTGCCCGACAGCCCGCCGACCGCGACCAGCCGCGCGGGCGCATGGGTCAGGGCGGCCAGCGCCTCGTCCAGATAATGCTGTGCCTCTGCCGCGGGGGGGGCCGATGTGGCGGTCGCGGTCTGCACCATGACCATCGCGCGGATCGCGGCGCGGACGGCCAGAAACAGCGGCAACGCCGCCAGCCCGTCATCCTCGGTGCCACGGGCCGCCAGAAGGTAGCTGTTCAACACAATATTCGCGCCACGTCGCAGGTCGCGGTGGCGCAGGTCCATGACCAGAAACGCAAGATCGTAAAGCACATCGCAGGTGCCCAGAACCTCGTCGAATTCCAGCGCGTCAAAGGGGGTTGGCACGCCGTCGATCAGCACAAGGTTGCGTAGATGCAGGTCGCCGTGGCAGCGCCGGACATGGCCGTCAAGGCCGCGCCGGTCCAGCAGGGCGGCCTGTGCGTCAAGGCTGTGACGCGCGCCCGACAGAAACCGGTGCAGCCGGTCCGCGCCCAATGCGTCGTGCATGCCTGCGAAAACGCGGGTCAGTTCTGCCAGAATGTCAGCGATCAGTTTTGCCCCGCCGACGTGTTTGACGGGGGTCTGGTGGTGGTAGTCGTAGATGGCCTGTCCCAGTTGATTGGCAAGGGTATCGGTGAACCCGCCTGCTGCGGCGATCACGGCCAGTTCGTCTTCTTGCGGGAACCGCCACATGCGCAGCACCCATTCGACGACATCCCCGGTCCCGCCCAGCGCAAGCGTGCCATCAGGCTGGCGGGTGACGGGGATCACATCGCGGTAGATCGTGGGTGCCACCGACTGGTTCAGGTCCAGTTCGCGCTGCAACATCTGTTCGCGCAAGGGCAGGGTTGACAGGTCCATATAGTCATAGCGCACGGCCCGCTTGATTTTCAGCGCCGTGTCGCCCGCAAGAAACACCAGCGCGCCATGGGTCTGCACAACGCTGACCGGCCCCTTGCCCGGATGCCCTGCAGGGGATGCCAGAAACGCGATGACCTCTGCCTGATTGTCCTGCATCTGCCTGTCCTTTCCGCCCCGACGCGCCTGAATTGCCGCTTGCGCATCCATGCTGCGCGACGCGGGGCCGCCCTGCATTGACTGGCGACAACGGCGGGGTTGCGGTTGGTTGATGACGGTCAATGATCCCGCCCGGAACCGGAACTATGGTGAGGCCACGTTACCGGAATTCCATTCATCCAAGGGAGGAATAGAAATGGCGGATGTTAACGAACTTCAGGAAACCAAGAGCACGGCCGCTGCAACAGCCCCAGTGACTGCTCATGTGACATCCCGTCGGGGCTTTCTTCAGATCGCGGCGCTTGCGGGCGCGTCTGTTTCGCTGGCCAGCAAGGTTGCCCGCGCCAACGGAGAGATCGGGTTCTGGTCAAAAGACCTGTCCGACGACCAGCTTGTGCAAATGTATCGCACCATTCTGCGCATCCGCTGGCACGAACGCACAATGGCGGACAAGATGCTGACAGACAGCAACTATCGCGGCTACAACCACTTCTACGCAGGCCAGGAGGCCGTCGCGACAGGGGTCTGCGCCGCCTTGCGCAACGACGGGCCGTTCGACCAGATCGACCTTGCCTATTCCACCCACCGCCCGACCGGACATGCCCTTGCCAAGGGCGTGGACATGAAACTGATGTGCGCCGAGAACGACTTTCGCGCCACCGGCCTGAACGGCGGGTTTGGCGCCGAAATGCACCTGTGCGACCCAAGCGTCGGGTTCATCGGGGCGGACGGTATGATCGGCCCCGGTCCGGTGATCGCCAGCGGATCGGCCTTTGCCTTTCGTGCGCGCGGATCGGATCAGGTCGCGGTGGTGTTCGGGGGCGACGGCACCTATGCGACACCGCATTTCCACTCGGCGCTGAACAACGCCAAACTGCTGGATCTGCCGTTCATCTATGTGCTGGAGAACAACCTTTATCACCAATACGCACATTATTCCTATTCGTGCCCGCACAAGGACATCGCCGATGCGGCACGCGCCTATGGCATCCCCGCGACGGTCGTGGACGGGCAAGATGTGTTTCAGGTCTACAACGCCGCAAAAGAGGCGGTGGACCGCGCAAGGTCCGGCGGTGGCCCGACCTTTATCGAGGCCAAGACCTATCGCTATTACAACCACTGGGGCGCCCCCGGTGCGGTCGCGGGAGAGTTGGGGGCCTTCGGCTATGACCCGCTTGCCATTTCATCCTTCCGGCCCGAACGCGAAGTGCGGTCGTGGATGCAGCGCGATCCGGTCGACATCTGCCGCGACACCCTGGTCGACTGGGGTGTCATGGATATGGCCACCGCAGAGCAGATAGAGTCCGACGTGCGCACCGAGGTCGACGAGGCCTTTGCCTGGGCGGCAGAACAGCCGCTTTGCACCCCCGAGGACGGTCTGAAACATGTTTTTGCAACCGGCGAGGTTCCCGTGCGCCAGTTCGGCTGATCGCGGCACCCATGCATAAAAAGGAACACGACGATGACAGAGAAAAGCTGGATGTATTCCGTGCTCGAGGCGGTCGCGAACGAGATGCGCGCCGACCCCAATATGATCTGGATCTACGAACTGACGCCCCCCGTCGCCTCTAACCCCGGCATGCCGGTGATCAATCTGGAGGAAGAGTTCGGGCGCAAGCGGGTGGTCAACACCGGCATCGACGAGAACTGGATGGTGTCCGCCGTGATCGGTGCCGGTCTGGCGGGGTCACGGGCGGCTACCTATGTGCCCTATCAGGGGGCGTGCATGCCGTTCCAGGTGATCCAGAACCACGCGGGCAAGTTGCGCCAGATGACCGGCGGCAAGGCGACCCTGCCGGTGGTCTTCGTGATGGAGATGACGGGCCAGACTCCGGGGTTTGCGGGGCAGCATTCGGACTACGAGATCGACAGCCTTTACGCCCATATCTCGGGGGTTCGGACCATTATCCCCTCGACGCCCTATGATGCCAAAGGGATGATGGTTTCGGCGCTGCGCAGCCCCGATCCGGTGGTCTATCTGTATCCCGCGGGCCTGCGCACCCTGACCGAAGAGGTGCCCGACGACCAATACGAGGTGCCGCTGGACAAGGCCGCCGTGCGCTCTGAAGGCAGCGACCTGACTATCGTCGGATCGGGTGCGGGCATGCCCGAAGTGCTAGCCGCCGCAAAGCGGTTGCAGGATGACGGCATGGGGGTCGAGGTGATCGACCTGCGGGTGCTCAAGGAAATGGACACCGAAACGCTGGTGAATTCGGTCGCCAAGACCAAGCGCCTGCTGGCGGTGGACCAGTCCTATTACACCCTTGGCCCCGCAGCCGAAGTCATCGCGCGTGTGGCCGAGAACGTCGAGGGGGCCAGGTTCAAGCGGATCGCCTTTCCCGACGCGGCACCACCCGCATCGCCCGAGATGTTCCTGTGGATGCGGCCCAACGCCGATCACATCACCGCCGCCGCCAAAGCGATTGTCGGCTAAGCACACAAGAAACCAAAGGAGAACCCGATGCATTACAAGACCTTGCACCCCGAAGGCCTGAGGGACGACCTTGCTGAAGAGGTGCCGGGAACGGCGTTTGTTCCGGCGCAGGCCTGCACCAAATGCGGCGCCGGGAAAATCGCCGAGGAAACGATCTCGATCGCCTTCTGGCAAGGCATGAACCCCTGCCTGATCCGCGATATCCCCGCCCTTGTCTGCGGGGCCTGCGGCGAGGAATTCATCAGCGACCATACCGCGATGAAACTGGATCTGATGCGGGGGAACGGGTTCCGACGGGCCGATGCGGCAGAGTTCATTCAGGTGCCGGTGTTCGTGTTCAACCCCTCGGTCGCGGCGGGGCGGGGCGGGTGAGGCGCGGGCTGGCCCTTGCCGGTCTGTGCCTGATCGCTTCGGTGGCACTGGCGCAGGTCGGGACGAATTTTTCCTTCATGCCCGATGGCGGCAAGGAAAGCTTTGTCGCCGTCTTTGGCAGCGGGGACAAGGCCCGTACCGCGCTGACAGAAACCCATACGCCGCAGGAATGGGCTGCGCGGATCGAGGCGGAAAGCCCCGGTCTGGCACCACCCGAACGCGCCACGCTTGCGGGGTATCTGGCAATCAATACCCCGCTGGAACAACTTCTGGAACCAAAGGGGGCAGAGCAAGACATCGCCCTGCTGTTGCCCCCCGACGGCCGCGAGATCGCCGTGGCGCAATGCCAGTTCTGCCATTCGTTCTTTACCGGTTACCTGATGCAGCGGCGCGACGAAGAGGGTTGGCTCTCAACCTTCAAGTCCCCGTTCCATAAGGAAATAAAGATGAGTGACGCGGAAAGACGGACCTTTGCCAATTACTCTGCCCTCAACATGCCGATGACATTCGACGCCGTCCCGCCAGAGCTGCGGTTCTAGGCTGGCGTCGCGCCCGAAAAGGAGAGAACGATGTTCCGAATGGTCTTTGCCGCAGCACTTTTGTGCATCCCCACCGGTTTGCGCGCCCAAGACGACATCTTCGATTTCGTGCCTCTGGGCGGGCGTGGAATGATCGAGGAGATGGCCCTGACCGATGCGCAGGTGTCGGACGCCTTGTCCACCGTGCAAGGCGCAGATGAATGGGACGCCGCGCTGGCGTCGGGTCTGTTGCCGGGCACGGCAGAGATGGAGGACCATCAGCGCCGGACGCTTGCCGAATATTTGGCCTATGCGGGGCCGCAACCCACCGTGGCGGACCTGCCGTGGGACGGGCGTGACATGGCGCTGGCCAAGTGCCAGTCGTGCCATATCATCACCGTCGTCGTGACGCAGGACCGCACCCGCGAGGCATGGTTGGGCACGATGAACAAACCCAGCCACGTCGAGATTGCCCTGACCGAGGAGGAGCGCGGCCAGTTGGCGGATTATCTGGTGCTGAACGCGGGCATCGGAATCGAGGATATCCCCCCGGCGCTAAGGGCGGGGGGCGCGTCCTACTGACCGGGTCCAGACACGGCTGACCTGACCCGCAGAGGAGCCTGCGCCATGTCTTTCACCTCGCCCGGATTTTTTCTTTTCCTGCCTGTGGTCCTGCTGGGCTTTGCGCTGTTGCCGACGCGCGGGCGGGTGGTCTGGCTGATCCTTGCCAGCCTTGCGTTCTACGGGGGCGTCGCGCCGTCCGATCTGGCCTATCTCGGGGGGGTGGCTGTGGTCGGGCTGGGGGCGGGGCTGGGGGCCGGACGGGCCGCAACAGACAGCGCCCGCAAGGTTTGGGTGCGGTCGGGGGCGGGCCTTTTGATCGCGGCGCTGGTCGTGCTGAAGTTTCACGATGCACTTCTTCCGAACATTGGTCTGCGCCCCTTGGCCTCTGGTCCGCCTGCGGGGTATTCGTTCTATACGTTCATGGTCGTGGCGCATCTGCTGGACATCGGACGCGGCAAAATCGCGCCGCCTGCGCCCGCGCACTATCTGCTCTATGTCACATGGTTTCCGAAAATCCTTGCAGGGCCGATAGAGCGGTCCACAAGGTTCATTCCGCAGATCCCGCAGGCCCTGCGCCCGCGCCCCGATCTGGCGCTTGGGGGGGCGGTTCTGGTCCTTGGCGGGTTGATCAAAAAGCTGGTGATTGCCGACAATCTGGCCCCCGTGGTCGATGCGGCCTTTGCCATTCCGGCCTATGCGGCCCCGCTGGACCTGATCATCGCCGCCTATTTCTTTGCCTTCCAGATCTATTGCGATTTCTCGGGGTATAGCGACATCGCGATCGGGCTGTCGGCGTTGTTCGGGCTGGCCCTTAGCCGGAATTTCCACCATGCTTACCTGTCACAAACCGTGTCCGGCTTTTGGTCGGACCGCTGGCACATCACCCTGGGCGCGTGGTTTCGCGACTATGTCTATGTCCCGCTTGGTGGCAGCCACAAGGGCGTGATCCGGCAGGTGATAAACCTGATGTTCGTCTTTGCGATCAGCGGCCTTTGGCATGCGGGGCTTGGCTATGGCGTGGGCTGGGGGTTTCTGGTCTGGGGGCTGCTGAACGGGCTGTATGTCTCGGTCGGTGTGGTGGGGCGGCGGATCACGACATCCCCCATCGGCGGGACAAGCCGCATCATGGCCGTCCTGCGTGTGCTTTTGACATTTCACCTGATCGGGCTTTCCTGGGTGTTTTTCCGTGCCGAAACGCTGGCCGATGCCACTACCATCCTGACCCGCATCTGGCAGGCGCTGCCCAGCCTTCCGGCGCTGGTGCCGCACTATCCGTTCAGCGCGGATCATAGGCTTGGGGCGGCCCTGATCCTTGGGCTGCTGGCGGTCGAGCTGGCGTCCGAACGCACGCCCCTGTCCGAGCGTCTGGCGCAATGGCCCCGCGCCGCGCGGTGGGCGGTCTGGTATGCGGGGCTGGCATTGGTTCTGGTGCTGGGGCGCTGGCAGGGCGACGGTTTCATCTACATGCAATTCTGAGGGCGGTCATGAAAACCAAAGGTATCCCCCCCGTCTGGCGTCCCGACCTGATCGCGCTGTTCGTGCTGATCGGGGCGGTGATCTATGGCCTGATCTTTGCCGTAGCCGAGGGGTTGACCTATCGCTATGGCGACCGGAACCCGTTTTTCCGCATCCTCACAGCGGAAGCCCGGCAATTCGACCTTGTGATCCTTGGCGCGTCCCACGCGATGCCGCTGGGTTTTGAAGGGCCGCGCCGGCAGATCGAACAGGCGACAGGGGCCAGCACCCTAACTCTTGCGGCGACGGGTGCGGGCCCCTTTGTGCAGCGCCTGATCGCAGAGCGGTATTTCACAGACCATCAGGCCCGCGCGGTTCTGATTGTTGTGGACAGTTTCGGTTTCACCGCGCCGACGTGGAACGAGGACCGGATCGGCGACGCCGACCTGCTGCCGCGCACGCCATGGGACGCGGCGCTGCTGCGGATGTTCTGGCGGGCGACCGCGCGCGGGCTGCCGTTTGCGACGGTGGCCGATTACGCCAGCGGGTTTTCCAAGATCAACACCCGCGACCGGCTGACCCCCGACACATGGGAGGGCGAGGCGAAATTCACACGCTCTGCGCGGCCCTCTGCCTTGGCCGACCGGCAGCGGATCGAGTATCTTTACCCCGCGGTTCCGAACGACGCGACCCTTGCGCGTTACCTTCAGGATCTTGTGGCGGTCGTCCGGCTTGCCAAGGCCGAAGGCGCGCGTGTTGTCGTCGTTCGCCCGCCCGTACCGGCCCGCTTTGCCGCACTGATTCCGCACAAGGAAGTCTTCGCCGAACGGCTTTCTGGCGTGCTGGGGCCAGAGGGCATAAAAGTTCATGATTTCAGTGGCATATTGCCTGATCCTAAAGTGTATTTCGACACCGACCACCTGAATGAAACCGGTGTGGCGCACTGGCTGGATATGGGTCTTCTGGATGTGGTGAACGCCGGTCTGACAGGCGCGGAATGACCGCCCGCAGGGCCGATGTTGACTGTGGTCAATGCGAATCCGCGCCCCCCTGACCACAGTACCGGCATCATCAACTGTCGCGCCTTGGCGCGCATACCAAGGGAGAATGAAATGCTTGATACTGATCTGAGACAGAGTGTCGTGGACGAGTTGGAATTTGAACCGAGTCTGGATGCCGCGAACATCGGGGTCGCCGTCGACGAGGGCGTTGTCACCCTGACAGGCCATGTCGAAACCTATGCGGAAAAGATGACGGCAGAGCGGATCACCTCGCATGTCAAAGGCGTGAAAGGCATTGCGCAAGAGATCGAAGTGCGCCCCGTTGGTACTCATTTGACGGCCGATGACGAGATCGCCAAACGCATCGTCAACGTCTTGCGCTGGAATACATCGGTGCCGCAGGATGCGATCAAGATCAAAGTGACCAAAGGCTGGGTGCAGTTGTCTGGCACCGTCGAATGGCATTTCCAGCGGGATGCGGCGGCGCGGGCGTTGCAGGGCATGGCAGGGGTGACCGGGGTCACCAACGCGATCCTGATCAGCCCCAAGGCCAACGCCAGCGATGTGCGCGAGCGGATCGAGAAGGCGCTGAAGCGCGACGCCGAGGTTGAAGCCGCTGCCATCAAGATTTCGGTTGTCGATGGCACGGTGACCTTGGATGGCAAGGTGCACAGCCTGTCCGAACGCCGCGCGGCAGAGCGTGCGGCCTGGGCCGCTCCGGGCGTGCGCAACGTCACCGATCATCTGTCGATCACCGGATAGAACGATGGCAAAAAGCCCCCCGATGCGCAGGGCGTCGGGGGGCCTTTTCATGCGCGAAGGGGGGAACAGGGCTTAGGCGTGATGATCGCTGACCGCCTGGATCAGTTCGCCGGACAGATCGTGCCCGACAGAATGGGACACATCGCCGATGCTCAGCATCCCGACCATGCGCTTTTTGCCGTCCAGAACCGGCATCCGCCGGATTTTCTTTTGGTCCATCAGGTGGATCGCGTCCTCGACCGTCTGGTGGGTCTGGCAATAGATGATGCCCGGCGTCATCACGTCCCTGGCCAGTGTCTTTTTCATATCGCGCCCTTCGGCCACGACCCGCAGCGCCAGATCACGGTCGGTGATCATGCCGATCAGCTTGTCGTTCTCGCCCACGGGCACCGACCCGATGTCGTCCTTTTTCATGATGGCCGCGACATCGGACACCGGCGTGTCCGCGCTGACCCATTGCGCCTTCTTGTGCATTGCCTTTGAGATTTCCATGGTATCCTCCGTCTGGTTTCTGGTGCTGACCAGGTGTTGCACCGCATCATTCCGCACTGCGGCCGTTTGCGCATTGATCCCGCTCAACGGGTGTTGCCGGTCGGGTCCAGAACGGGGCTGATCGACTGGCCCAGAGACAGCCGCAGAATGGTCTGCGCGATCTCTTGTGCGACGGATACGCCGACCAGCTGGTCGCCCAGAACAGCCCGCGCCGGACCAAGACCCGCCGCCGCATCGGTCAGCGTCACCGTGTCGATCGCCGGATCATCCAATGTGTCGATCCCCTCGGGGGTCAGCATCGCGTGGGTTGCGATCAGATGCACCTGCGAGGCACCGTGTTCGCGGCAGGCCCGCGCGGCGCGCAGCATGGTGCCGCCGCCGACGATCATGTCGTCCACGATCCAGACAGAGCGTCCCATGACATCACCGGCGAACAGGCTACCGGATACAACACCCTCGCTGCGGCGCTTTTCCATAAAGCCGAAATCAAAGCTCCGCTCGGATGTTTCGGTCAGGGCCTCGCGCAGAAGCTGGGCGCGTTTGATGCCGCCGCCGTCAGGCGACACGATCGCAATGGGGGCCTCGTCGGCGCGGGCAAGGATTTGCGCGGTGAACAGGCGGCGCGTGTCCAGATGCACCGTCTGGCAGCGAAAGGCGTTCTGGAACGCGGCATGGTTGTGAACGTCCAGCGTCACGACGCAATCGGTGCCCATCGCCTCGAACAGGGCGGCGACATAGCGCGTGGTCACCGGGTCGCGGGGTTTGGTCTGCCGGTCTTTGCGCGAATAGGCCAGATAGGGCACGATCGCCGTCACCCGCGCGGCACCGTTCTCGCGGCAGGTCGCCAGAAACATCAGCAGGCGGCACAGCTTGTCATTGGCCGACATCCCCGGTTCGCCATAAAGCGAATGCAGGACATAGACGTCCTTGCCGCGTACGCTGAGCAGGGGGCGGGCCTTGTGCTCTCCGCCGCTGAATTCGCGCTCTTCATGCAGGGCAAGGGGAAACCCGCCCGCATGTGCAACGGCGCGTCCCAGATCTGCGGAATGGTTGAGGCTGAAGAATATCATAACCGCGATCTTTGCGTCGGACGGGCTGCGCGTCATTGACGTCGGTCAATGACGCGCCTGCTTGCCCGGACCGATGATGAAAGAGGAGTGAAGGAGGACGGTATGGGACGCATTTCAATGTCGCGACGCCTGTTTCTGGGCGCGACTGGTCTGGCCACGGGCATCGGTCATGTGCTGGCGGGCAGCGCAATGGCGCAAGAGGTGGAACGGACCGTGACAGAGGCGCTGATGAAGCGCCGCTCGACCCGCAGCTTTGCCCCCGATCCGATTGAGACGCAGACGCTTCTGGCGCTGCTCTGGGCGGCGTTCGGGATCAACAGGCCCGACAGCGGGCTTCATACCGCGCCATCCTGGCGCGGCTCTGCCGAGACGCTGATCTATGTGGCCGACGCGGCAGGTGTGCATTCCTACGACCCCGCGACCAACACCCTGGACACCATCCTGACCGAGGATATTCGCGCGGTCCTGTCCACCCAGCCCTTTGTGCGGACCGCGCCGATGGCGCTGATCCTTGTCGCGGACCTGCTGAAAATGGCAGAGGCGGGGGCGGATGCGAAGCGCATCTATGCCCATGTCGACACCGCGATCGTGGGGCAGAATGTCTATCTGTTCTGCGCCGCGAACGGGCTGGGCACCTGTCTTGTGGGCGGGGCCGACGCGCCCGCGATTTCGCAGGCGTTGGGCCTGGATGCCACGAAGCTTGTGACCTTCGTGCAGCCGGTCGGGCGACCTGCATGAAGGGCCATGTGGCGGCTGCGGACGGGCCTGCGCGTCCGGTGACACTGGATGAAAAACTGGCCCTTCTGGCCCGCGCCTTTCCGGGGGCGACCCGCATCGAGACCCACACCGCCTTTGTCTTTCTGACCGCCGACCGGGCGTTGAAAATCAAGAAACCCATCGCGTTGGATTTCCTCGATCACCGCAGTCTGGCCGCCCGCGAACATGCCTGCACCGAGGAATTACGCCTGAATCGGCAGTTGGCGGGGGACGATGTCTATCTGGGGCTGGAACCGGTTGTCATCGGCGCGGGCGGGCAACTTGCGCTTGGCGGTGATGGCCGGGTTGTGGATTGGCTGGTCGTGATGCGCCGCCTTCCGGCGACGCGCATTCTGGACGAAGTGCTGAAGGCCGGAAAACAGCCAAGCCGCGCCAGAATTACCGATGTCGCCGCACGATTGGTCCGCTTTTATCGGGAACGGCAGGGGGAACCGGCCAGACCGGGCGTCTATCAAAAGCATCTGACGGCCGAAAGCGCGGTCAACACGGCCCATCTTGCGGATATGACGCAGTATCTTGGCGGCATCGACGCTATGGGGCCGGCAACGCGGGCCGAGGCGATGATCGCAGGCCATGCCCCCGAGATTGCACAGCGCGACACCGCCCGCCTGATCATCGAGGGGCACGGCGATCTGCGCCCTGAACATGTCTGCCTGACATCGCCGCCGGTGATCTTTGACCGGATAGAGTTCGCGTCTGAGATGCTGATGATCGATATCTTCGACGAGGTGAACTACCTTGGCCTTGAATGCGCGATGCTGGGCGCGCCCTGGATCGGCGAGATGGTTCTGGCGGCCATGGAAAAGGCGGGCTTTGCGGCCCCCTCGGACGGTTTGATGAAGGCCTATACCGTGTTTCGCTGCATGACGCGAGCGCGGCTGTCGATTGACCATCTGAGAGAGCGGCACCCGCGAAAGCCTGAAAAATGGCCGCGTCAGGCACAGGCCTATCTGGCCCGTGCGACGCAGATTCTGGGCGGGCAGGGCTGAACCTGCCTCAGGCGTTGCGCTGGAACAGGTCTTTCGCGACGATCCGCGGCAGGTCTTGCTCGGATTCGTGCAGCAGGTTCTTGCGATACTCGCCAAGGATCTTTTCCTTCAGCAGGTTCGGATATTCCTTGCGCAGAATGCCCAGCATTTCAGGCTCGGAAAAAACCGCCAGCTGGTCAAAATCGCCCGCCCGCCTGTGGGTTTCCAGCACTGACAGCACCTCTTTTGCAAAGGCGCGTTCGTCCTCGAATACCGGATCTGAACCATAGGCCATCGCCGACCGCCGGTCGCCGACCGAGGCAAAGCTGCGGCCCGGTTTGTCGGACATGATGTCCTTCAGGTGCCGGTTCTCGGAGCGCAGGACAAGCTCGGCCTCTGTGGTGGAGCCGTCCCGTCCCAGATTACGCAAAATACGCGCACGCGTGGAATTCAGGACAAGGACCCATAATTTTTCGTTTTTCATGATCTGCAATCCTAAATTGACAATGCCCAAACATCGCACCGTCGGGCCATTGGCACATTGATCACTGTCAAAAAGCGCCCCGCAGTTTCGGGCGGTGCGCTTTTGACGGTCGTCAATGTGCGGGTCCGAAAACGACGTAGGCTTGAACAGTTGGATTTTAGAAATTTTATCGCGAAGGAGGAATCGTAATGACACATCTACCTGTTCTGGCATCCGTTCTGACCGTCTTTGCCTTGGCGCAGGCACCCGCAGCGCATGCGCAAAATCTGGGAGAGCGCGAATTCATGGATCATTGCGCGGCATGCCACGGGGCCTCGGGCACGGGCGACGGGGTAATGCAGGAATTCATGAACACAAAGCCGTCCGACCTGACCGTTTTGCAAAAGAACAATGGCGGCGTTTTTCCGGTGTCGGCGATCTTTGAAACCATTGCCGGCGATGGCCCCGCAGGCGTGCATGGCACCCGCGAGATGCCCGCCTGGGGGCAACGCTACCGCGTGCGCGCGCCCGATCAGTTGGGGTGGGATTATTCGCCCGAAGATCGCGAACAGTTTGTGCGCGGCCGGATACTGGCGCTGATCGAATATATCTCGACGCTTCAGGTAGAGTGACGCGGGGCGTTTTGCCCCGTGAACACCGTCACCGCCCGAAAGGCACCATGGGCGGTGACGGTGTTTTGCCCATGGATCACGGCGTCATTCCGGGCCTTCCTCGCGCTTGATGTCATCCAGAGATCGCCCACTTAGCACCGAATATGGAAACGATATCAGAGGTTTGCGCCGGGCGTCCGCATGTTCGTCCTGCACCTTTGTCAACAGCCAGCGCGGCTGGCCCCCGTCGCCGCCGCGTTGCAGAATATACCCGCCCTTCAGTTTTTTCCCGTCAAGTTGGATCACCGCGTGCCCCGCGCCAAGTGCGGTGTCGATGGGCTGTGGCTTGCCGTCTTTTTCGGTGATGTTGCGATAGGTTCCGATGTCCCAGACCAGCACGGTTCCGCTGCCGTATTGACCTTCGGGAATGTAGCCTTCGAAGGTGGCGTAATCCAGTTCGTGATCGGCCGTGGGGATTGCCAGCCGCTTTTGCGCGGGATCGGTGGATGGGCCTTTCGGCAAGGCCCATGACCGCAACACACCGCCGACCTCGATCCGGAAATCGTAATGCAGATGTGTTGCGTCATGCTTCTGGATCGAGAAGATAGGATCGGTATCGCCCATAAGAACCAGCCAATCCGTTCAGATGAAGGCCGCAAAGTCCGGCATCGGTTCCGGTGTCATCATCCCCAGCCGTCGCGGCGACAGCACCTCGCCAAAGGACTGGTTCGGGTAGATCGCAAGGCCCAGCTCCGACACCGCCTCCAGCGCAAGATGCGGGTCTTCGTCCTCGACCGATATGCTTAACGCGCGGAATTGGTCACGGGTGACGAAGGTGATGCCCGCGCGGGTTGATCCGCGTTGGAATGTGATGGTCGATTTGTCCACCGTCTCGATGCGGGGGGTGGCATGGGTGGCGGCCAGATAGGCCATCAGATGCGCGGGCGAACGTCCGGCGCGGGTGTCGGGCGCAACCGTCAGGCCCAGTTCCGTGGCAAAGGTGCCAAGGCTGCTCCGGCTGAGGGGGAAGTCGTCCGACAGGACAAGTTCCCAATATTGAAGAGGATAAGACGTTGCGCGCAGCGCTTTGATTTCAAGGCGATTTCCATCGCGAAGCTTGGCAAGGTGACGGTCGCTGGATGGCGATACAAGATAGATGTCCGACCGGACCTCTGCCTTGGTCAACAGCCAGTCGCGTTGCAGCAGTGACGCCGCTTGCGGCAGGTCCGCGGGCCAGCAGCGGAACTCGTAGCGGCCCGGAACCTGTCGGGGTGTCGGACGGCCGGACAACATGACGAACGCGGCGCTTGTCATCTTCTGTGTCTCCTTGATCGTTTCACGTGATAGGCCCGACACGGTTAATCTGGCGGAAAATACCGCGCCCGGTCATTGACCGTCGTCAACGCGTGTCGGTGCCTGTCAACGCGGGCGCGGGTCGAAAAACCCACTGTGCGGGGCGATGCCTTGATGCGCGTCAAGTCGGAACCGGGGATTCCTTGATACTATGATTTTTTCAACGCCATATGCAGGGGGTTCCAAATGGCCGATCAGACAAAACCCAACCAGACACCGAAAGACCCGGCGACGGCGATGACAGAGGCCTTCGCCGCGATCCAGAAATCCGGCATGATGCCGATGACGTGGTTCGGCGCGGCAATGGCCGAGAAAATGGCGGAAATCAACAGTGAATGCGCCCAGTTCATCGCCGATCGCATCAAGGAAGACGTGCAAACCCAGCATCGTATGCTGCATTGCAAGGATATGGATCAGATCAAGACGGTCCAGACCGAATTCCTGAACAAGGCGATAGAGCAATACACCGCCGAAACCGGAAAGTTGGTGCAGTTGAGCCAGAAGATGATGGACGATTTGCTGAACGCCAAGCGCACCTGAGCATCGCCTGTTTCGATCTGTGGCGGCGTCCGTGTGGCGCCGTTTTCTTTATCGCGCGTTCACATATCCGCGCGGTCGATGACCCGCACCCCGTCGGCAATCTTGTCGCTGGGGTGGGTGATAACCGGCTGTCCCGGCTCCAGACCGCCCAGCACCTGCGCAAAGGTGCCATTGCGCCGCCCGATCTGGACAGGCGTCAGCCGCGCCCGCCCGTCCTGAACGGTGAAGACGGCCCAGTCCTCCTGGTGGCGAAACAGCGCGCTCAGCGGCGCCTGCAACTCGTCCGGCGACCGCCATTCGGTGATCCGCAGGAACACCGCAAACCCGTCGGCCAGCCCGGCGCGGTCCTGAGGTGGAGAGGTCAAATCGAATGTCGCCTCGACCCGCTGTTCCTCGATCCCCAGGGCCGACACCTTGGTTCGTGCCGAGGGATCGACGCTGCGCAGGGTCGCGTGAAGGGGCAGGGGGCCGCCCCAGCGTTCGACCACGGTATCGGCACCCGCCGCAAGACGCACGGCGTCGCTGGACAACAGGTCCGCCACGATTTCCAGATTGTCGGTCTGCCCGATGGACACCAGCCGGGTGCCCGCCGAGACGGTATGTTCGCTGACGACATCGACCGCCAGAACCGATCCGCTGATCGGGGCATCGATGCGGACGCAACAACTTTCGGGCGGCGGGGTGGCGCCGTTCGGTTCGATCAACGCGGCCTGCGCGCGGGACAGCGCGCTGTTGGCCATCGCCAACCCAGAGGCGGCGGTTTCAAGTGCGGCTTTCTTGATCTCAAGGCGCTGTGCCGCGTCCTCCAGCTGGGTGACAGAGGCGACCCCGCGCGTCACCAGCGTCTGGGTGCGGTCGTACTGGGACCGGGCATAGCCGAGTTCCTCGTTGGCCTGATGGTATTGGCTGTTGGCGATGCGCAGTGCGGATTGGGCCTCTTGCACGGCGGCCTCTGCCTGAAGGCGCGTGCGGCGGTCCAGCAGGGCGGGTGCCACGGGCTGCACCACGGCCACCACGGTTTCCCCTTGGGTGACCTTGTCGCCCACCGCGACAGGGGCACGTTGCGCGGTGCCGGATATGGGGCTGTAGATGTCATAGATGTCGCGGATCCGTGTCTTGCCGTCGGCATTGACCGTCTGTTCCATCGGTCCGCGTGTGACGGTTTTCAGGTCAACGGGCACCGGTTCGGGCCAGACCGCGACGCCGATCAGGGCCGCTAGGGCGATGGCCCCGACGCCCGAGATAAGAATTGTTCGTGTGTTCAATGCCATAGCTTCATTCCCGTGTTTTCAGAACGGCCACAAGGTCAAGCCGGTCAAGCCTGCGGCGCACCACAAGTGCGGCACCGAACGCGGCCCCCAGAACCACCAGACTGGCGGTGGCGAAGGTCGAGGGCTGCAAGACAAAAGGGATCGCATAAAGGTCGCTGGCCGACCCTTGCGCGACAATTTTGGCGATCAGCGCGCCAAGCAGCCATCCGACCGGTTGCGCCAGCACCGCCAGAAGCATGGTTTCCCCGACAAGGATCAGCGAGACCTCGGCGCGGGTGAACCCGAGGATGCGCAGACTGGCCAGTTCGCGGGCGCGTTCGGACAATTGTATCCGCGCGCCGTTATAGCTGACGCCGATGGTGATCAGCACCCCGATGGTGATGTAGACGGTGGTCATGATGATGACATTCTCGCGGATGGTCTCCTGAAACGAGCGCCGGGCGTGGGTCAGCATGGTCACGCTGGTGATCTTGGGGATGTCCTTGATCGCGGCATGAAACGCATCCTCCTGCGCGGCATCAAGCGTCACATGCGCAACCGAGACCTGCGGGATCTGCCGCAACAGGGTGCCAAGGGCCGATAGATCCATATAGGCGCCAAGGCCGACAAACAGCGGCACCGTGCCGGCCACGGTCACCCGCGTCGTTTCCCGGCGGCCCGTCATGAACCGGATATCGACCGCGCCGCCCGCCGCCACATTCAGATGCGCGGCAAGACGGTCCGACAGGATGATCCCCCTGGGCGGGGCGTTCAGAACGCGGCCTGCGTCGTCTATCACGCGGGCAAGGTCGGGGTCGGGCCTGCGGGCCTCGATCACCGTGCGCTTGGACAGGTGGCCGTGCGACAGGGTGACGGGAACCGCCTGCTGCCCCTCGACCTGCAACACACCGGGCAGGCGGCGCACCTCCTCCAGCACGCTTTCCGAAAGGTCGCCGGTGAAGGCCAGCGTGGCGGTTTGCCGGTTCGACTGGGTAAAGGACCGGTCCATCAGGCTGTCCAGCGCGTCGTTGAAAAAGCCGGAACTGACCAGAATAGCGACCGACATCGCCAGACCAAGCACGGTCAGCCCCGACCGCACGGGCCATCGCGTCAGGCTGCGAAATATCATCATTCCCGATTGCCGCATCCCCAGCGCCGACAGGCCGCGGTCCAGAAACCCGCGCGAGAAATGCGGCGGGGCGGGCGGGGCCATGGCAACTGCGGGTGCCAGCAGCGCGGCCTTCAGCGCACTGCGCACCGCGCCCAGCAGCGCCGCCGCCACCCCCAGCACCCCCGAAACGGCATAGGCGACATAGGACGCCCGATACATCAGGAACGGAAAGTCGAAGAACCGCGCGTAAAGCGCCGCCATGCCATGCGCCAGCCACGCGCCCACGATCCAGCCGATCCCGACACCGCCGACCGCGATCAGCCCCGCCAGAACCAGATAGTGCATGCAGATCTGACCGTTGGTATAGCCGATCGCCTTCAACAGCCCGATCTCGCTGCGCTCCAACGAGATGATCCGCCCGATGACCATATTGACCAGAAACGCGGCTATGCCGAAGAAGATCGGCGGCATCACATAGACCATGGTGTGCAACTGCTGGATCTCGGCGTCGATGAAGGCGTTGGATTCCTGTTGCGACCGGTCATAGGCCCCCAGACCGCCGTATGGGGCCAGAAGGGCGTCCAGACGGTCGATCACCTCGTCCTTGCGGGCGTCCATGCTCAGTTTCAGGCTGACCGTGTTGAACGCGCCGGTCATGTCATAGGCCGCGGCGGCCTCGGGTTCAGGCATCCACAAAATGCCGAAGGATGAGTTATCGGGCATCATGGCGCCGGGTCCAAGGGTATAGATGAACTCTGGCGACAAAACGGTGCCGGTGATGGTCAGACTGCGACGGCTGCCGTTCAGGTTGGCGGCGATGGTATCCCCCGCGACCAGACCGCTTGCGATGGCGAAAGGCGCGTTGACCACGATCTCGTCCCGCGCGCCGGACAAGGGCATACGACCTGTGCGCAGGACCGGAACGTTCAGGCGCGGTTCCCTGTCGGGGGGCAGGGACAGAATGCGCCCGACCGTGGTTTGCAGCCGCCCCGGCACATCCAGTATCGCGCTGCCGGTCACCCGCGCCTCTGCCGCCCAGACGCCGTCGATCGCCTCTATGTCGCGCATCAGCGACAAGGGCGCGCGGCGCACCTGCGCAAAGACATCGGCAAAACGGTTCCGCTCGTAATAGGCGCTGCGGGTGTCGTCCAATGACCGGTACATGCCGAAACCCGTCAACATGATCGCGACACCGCAGGCCAGAACAAGGGCAATCGCCAGCGCCTGCGCCCAAAGTCGAACAAGGTCACGAAACAATTTTTTATCAATGGCATGGACGATGTTTCTCATGCGATTACCACTCGATTTCCGCCGGATCGAGGCGGGTCGCGTTTTCCACGACCTCACTGATGTGGCCATCCTGAAAGCGGATCACGCGGTGCGCCATTTTGCGGATCGCGGCGTTATGGGTGATGACGATTGTCGTCGTGCCGAACTGTTCGTTGACGTTTTTCAGCGCCTCCAGCACCTGCACGCCGGTCTTGCTGTCCAGCGCGCCTGTCGGCTCGTCACACAACAAGACATCGGGGCGCTTGGCGATGGCGCGGGCGATGGCGACGCGCTGTTGTTCGCCGCCCGACAGTTCCGCCGGGAAATGATCCATGCGGTTGGTCAGCCCGACAAGGGCCAGCGCCTCTGCGGGGTCCATCGGGTCCTTGGCCACATCGGTAACAAGCTGGACGTTTTCGCGGGCGGTCAGGCTGGCCACCAGATTGTAGAACTGAAAGACAAAGCCGACGTGATCACGCCGGAACCGCGCAAGGCCACGGTCGTTCATTCCGGTCAGTTCCGTGTCGCGGAACCAGACGCGGCCCTGAGTGGCGTGATCCAGCCCGCCGAGGATGTTCAAAAGCGTCGATTTCCCGCTGCCCGACGGGCCAAGCAAAACGGCCAGTTCGCCCGAAAACAGCGCAAGGTCCACCCCGGCAAGGGCAAAGACCTTGACCGTTCCGGTGTCGTAGACCTTGGTCAGCCCTTCGGTTCTGAAAACCGTCTCAGACATGGTTGGCGTCCTTCCAGGGGGGACACTTGCAGCAATGCCGCGACCCGTCTTTGATGTCGCGCAAGGCCCCCGGCCTAGCTGCCGACGAACGAGGAGTGCCGTTTCGTGCCATTGGCCGTGGTCACGCCAAGATCTTGCAGCAGGGCGATGTATTCCATCAGGTCCGACAGGGTCACGACCCCTTCGAGGCGGCCATTGCGCGCGACGAGGAACTTGCGGCGTCCGGTCTTGCCCATCAACTCGAGCAGGTCGATCACGGGGGTGTCGGGCGATACGGTGTTGTCGGGTGAGCTGGGTTGCATCGCATCCACGACCCGCGTGGTCGGCCATAGGGCGCGGTCCACAGCGCGGATAGCGGCGCTGTCGATATAGCCGTAAAGGCCGTCGGCATCGGTGACGGGAACAAAGGAGCGCCCGTGGCCGATCATCATGTCGTCGACAAGGTCGCCGAGACTGGTCAGTGGGCTTGCGTTGATGGTGGAAGTGCTCATCATGCTGGCGGCGGTCGATCTGGCCAGCGTCGCCTTGATCAGAAGCTGTTGGTAAGACGCCCGCGAGGCGGACATCAGGAACAGGCCGATCAGGATCGGCCAAAGCCCGATCGCGCCCTGACCACCGACCATGCTGGCGGCGCCCATAAAGATCAGCACCCAGGCAAACACCATGCCCGCTGTGCTGGCAATCTGTGTGGCCCGCATCATGTCGCCGGTTTTGCGCCAGATCAACGAGCGCAGCACCCGTCCGCCATCCAAGGGAAAGGCGGGCACCAGGTTGAACAGGGCCAGTGTCAGGTTGATGGTGGACAGATAGGCCAGAACCGCCTGCGCCGGTGTCGCCACCGGCATTATCCACGCGCCGATCCCCGCAATCAGGGCCAGCGCGAAACTTGCGGCCGGTCCGGCAACGGCGATCCAGAATTCGGAATTTGCATCCACCGGTTCTTTTTCAAGCTCGGCCACGCCACCGAAGATGAACAGCGTGATGCCGCCAACCCCGAGGCCAAAGCGCCGTGCGACAAGGGAATGCGCCAGCTCGTGCAACACAAGGCAGGAGAACAGGCCCAGCATCGCCAGAACCGCCATGGTCAGGTAGGTGTCGGTCGATTGACCGGGCAGGGTCTCGGGGAACCAGCCGGTGGACAGGGTCCAGACGATCAACGCCGCGATCAACAGCCAGCTGGCGTCGATCCGGATTTCGAAACCGGCGATGTTGAACAGGCGGACGGCTTTTGAAAACATGGGGCTCTTTCCGGTAGGTGGATGCGGGGGGCGACAGGTACTTTTCGTAGCGGCTTTTCGTGGCGGCGTTTCGCAGGGGAGCCTATGTCCACAGATCCCTGAGCGACTTGCGCAGGGCGTTTGCCACCTGATTTATCTCGCCGGCAGACACCTTGCGCCGCAAAAGGTCGAATACGGCCACCACGCCCTCTTCAACCTCCTCCGGGGTGCGGTCGGGGAACCTGGCGGCGACGCGGTCGATGAAATCGGCCTTGCCACGGGGGTGGACAGGAGTTTTGGCGGGATTCCAACCCTCGAAGTAGATCCCGCGGACCAACAGGGGCAATTGCGCGGACAGGTCCGCCGCCTCGTCGCTGGGCAGGTAATCCCGCAGGGCGTGAAGGGTTTCGCGCAGCAACTGGTAGGCGCGCGCGGTATCGACCCAGTCCAGATCCTCGCAAAGCAGGTTCAGCCACTCCGCGACTACCTGCGGGGCGTGGTCCAGTGTCGAGATGCCGGTGATTTTCATTCTGATATCCTTTGGTTCGGAACGGGTTGACGCCACAATGACCCAGAACCGCCGTCGCCGCGTTGACCGTCGTCAATTCATTTCGCGGGCAGGGGCGTAGCATGGGGTTTTGATCGACACCAAAGGAGCCTTCCATGTCACGCCTTGCCCTGTTGCTGATCGCCTGCCTTGCGATGGCGGGTTTCGCCCGCGCCGAAGTCACCAGCCGCATGATGGGCGGCGACCTTTATCTGTCGGGCACCGGGTCCAGCGGCAATCTGAGCGCCTCGCGGGATGTCTTTGCGGCGGGGCCATCGTTGAGCTTGCGCGGGCAGGTGGCGGGGGTGACCCATGCGGCCGGTTTCGATGTCGAGGTTGACGGGGCCTCGGCGGGCAGCATCTACGCCGTGGGGGCCACCGTGGCCATCCGCGCCACGACAGGGCACGACCTGTCCGCCATGGCCTTTTCCCTGCGCACGCTGCCCTCTGCCGTGACACAGGGCAATGCGCGGCTGGCCGGGGGCATGGTGACCATCGAAGGGCCGGTGACCGGCAGCCTTGGTGTCTCTGGCGGCGAGGTGGTGTTGGATAGCGCGATCGGGGGCGATGTCTGGATCATCGCCGAAAAGGTCAGCTTTGGCCCGCAGGCGCGTATCGGCGGGACGCTGACCTATTCCGCCCCGGCAGAGATCAGCATCCCCGAGGGCGTGATCCCGACCGACCGCGTGCGGTTCACAAAGCTGGAGCGGTCGGAAATGCTGCGCGACATGCGGACGGCGATGAGGGACCGCGACTATCCGGTCCTGCCCGCCTTTATGACCCTGTTCGCCATGGCGCTGGTGACGCTGGCGTTTCTGGTGGCGCTGGGCGCGGTTCTTCTGGCGTTCTTTGCGTCGCGGGTAGAGCATCTGCGCACCGTCGCCGTGGCGCGGCCCGGTTTTACCATTCTGATGGGGTTCCTCGGGCTGGCGACGGTGCTGGGCAGCGTTCCAGTCAGCGCCATGACCCTGATCGGCATTCCGCTGGTGCCGGTCGCGGTGCTGTTTTGCGTTGTCGTCTGGACGCTGGGCTATCTGATGGGGGTCTATGTGCTGGCTCTGCGGTTCTGGCAGGGCATGGGCGGGGACAAGGCACCGGGCACGGCGGTGCGGGTGGCGGTGCTGGCTGCAGGGCTGCTTGTGATGACCGTCCTGAACTTTATCCCGTTTCTGGGCTGGTTCGCGAATATGGTGCTGGTGCTGCTTGGCATAGGGGCAATGGCGACCGCGATTACCCTGTTTCTGGCGGCGCGTGCGAGGCCGGATGCGGGGGCGGCCAAATAAGGGGCAGGCCTGCCTTTCGGTCCGGATTGGCCGTTTCAGAACCGCCGGATCAAAAACAGGATGGAATGACGGCCAAAACCGAATAGGGTGCATGTGACTGTGCGCCTGCCTGACTGACTGTAACCATGTCTGTGTTTCCCGGATCTTTGATCCACCTCCCGTGTGCAAGGATCAGCCGATGGCCGGATGATCCCTTTTCAATCGGCAGGATGCAGGTCATTGCTTGGAACAAGATAGTTGGTAGAGGCGGAACACCATGACGGACACATCCAAGAACGGGCCATCCCTGATCTCTGACGATATGATTATCGACGGAAACGTGATCTGCACCGGCACGCTTTTGATTCATGGCAACGTGAAGGGCAATGTCACGGCGCACAGCCTTGGCGTGTCTCAGGACGGGCACATCAAGGGCACGATCAAGGCCGACAGTGCCGAACTGATGGGGGTGCAGCAGGGCAACGTCACCTGCAAGCGTCTGTCGATCGTGGCGGGGGCAAAGATCACCGGTAATATCGCCTGCGAGAACCTTGTGGTCGAGAACGGCGCTGATATCACCGGCAAGATGAGCGTGACCGGCGCCAAGACCTGAGGCGGGCGGGGGGCGGGCGTCCGCAAGAATCCGCCAAGCGCGGCATCCCGCCTGTTCATCTGGCGCCATGTGGACTAGTCACGGCAAGAGTGCGCCCGCAGCGCCACCGCGTGTCTGGTTCGGCGCGGGGGGCATTGCGGTGATGACGTGCGCAAGACATCAGAGGTAATACGCCCCATGCAGGTTCTTATCAGCAAAGCCGCCCTTCTGGGCGTGCCGAAAAGACTTAACTGGGGCAAGCTTAGCCTTGGGGACGATGTGAAACTGGTGGTTGGCGACAACGATCAGGTCACGGCCTACGCCAGCCTGCCCTACAAGGCCTTCGGCATCTTCCACAAAACCCGCGATATCAAGATTGGGCATCTGGGACCGACAAGTCAGGCGCTGCTGCTGTCGGGCCTGAAAAAGGAACGCATGTTCCGGGTGCGGATCATTGATATCCAGCTGCCGCACCATGGAAACGAGGACATAAAGCCCTCGGTCTGGATTTCGGTCTGGGGATGATCGCGGGCAGCGGCCCCCGGTGGACCGCGCCCGATGGATGTGCAAGACATGTCCCCAGAGGGTGGCGAAACGCCGCCGCAAGATGCGGAGAGTGCGCGATGATCCGAAAATACCTTGGCCCGCATATCGAACGGTTTATGGCCGCCAAACCTGTGCAACCCTTCCTGTTCGCGCTGGGCGTCGTCATGATCCTTGGCGGTGCGCTTTACACGGTGTCGTCGATCTTTTTCTAGGCGATTGCGGGGGAAACATTCCAGATGCGGGGCTTTCGGGCAACTGTCTGGGGCAGGTCCGGGGGGGCAAAGCCATCATGCGGGCCGGGCGCGAGCTGCCCAGGGCTTTGAAAGACGGGCAAAGCGCGTTTTTGGGGTGTTGAAACGGATGGACTTGGGGCATCTTCATTTTTGAAGACCCTATGTGGTGGAACCCTGATTGTCCGAAGAGATTCAACGTGCTGAGGTTATTGACTGGTGGGAGGCCGAGCGTGCACGCATCTATGACGCTTGCCTCGCAGCCAGGGAGACCTTCAAGACCCGTGCATCTGCCGCTGCTGCCGATCTTTCGATGAAGGATTTGCTGATGCCAAGCGCCACAGCGCGCACTGCGATCGAGCGGCAGATCCAGTCTGACGTCAACATGTTGAACCGGCGACTGGCCGCATCCCTTCAATCGTCATTCGAGGCCTCTGTAATGCGCGTCGAAGGCAATGCCGCGTTCGACGGCGCCACCCTGTCCGAGATGGCAGCACTTGCAGGCAGCGGGGCATTGGCGCTTGGCACTTTGGGGCTTGTCGCGACGGCGACCAGCTTTGCGACGACGACCGCGACGTTCATGTTCTTTGTTCCAGTCACAACGGTCTCATGGCCGCTCTTTGCCGTAGTGGGAGCAAGTGCTGTCGCTGCGGCGTATTTTTTTGTTCCAGCCCGTGAGGGCGCGGAGAAACTGATCAGAGATCGGTTCCTGACGCATTTGGACACCATGCTGGAACGGTTATTGACAGACCCGGACGGCAATTCGAAATCTTCATCCTCGTGGTCGACCTTCAGGTCGCAGATCGACCAGACCGCACAGCTTCGACTGAAAGGTCTCTCATGATTGCCTCGGCCATACCATTCATCGTTCCCGCCAATTTTCAGGCCGCACTTTCGATTGGCAACGTCGTGCGGTATGGCTCCATCCTCAAGGACAGCTCGACCGGACGGATCGTCGCGCACCTGCAAGAAACCGGGATGCTGCAAAAAGTATTTCAATCCGGTCTTCCCTTCAATCCACTCGATCCCATCGGGGCCGTGACCGGTTTGATCGGCGTGGTTCAGAATGAGCAGATCAAAAGACGGATAGACGTCATGCAGTCGATGCTTGGCGGCATGCAGACGCTTCAGGTCGCGTCGCTGGTGTCTTCTGTCGTGGGGATCGGGGTCACTGTGGCCAGCACTGCGATCATTTTGCATCGCCTGAAGGCAGTTGATGCCGGGTTGGCCACGATTGAAGGTAAGATCAACGCGCTTCCCGCTCAGTGGCGCGACCTTGATCTGCACAAAACGCTGACGCGCGTCGAGACGCAGCTTGAACGCCTTCAGGAAATTTCGGCTAGACAGGATCCTCGCCCGGTCGTGCAAAAGGCAGAAGAAGCATTGCACGAGGGATTCAATATTCTGCATGCCGGTGTCAAACAGTTGGTTGCAGAGGTGACCATTGACGAACGCATGTTGCAAAGCCTGCTGGCAGGATTGGCGCTTTGCGGGGGGGCGCAGATTAAGTCCTTGTTCTGGCTGGATGAGAAAGAAGCGGCGCGGGAGCGCTCGCGGCGCCAGGTCGACAAGCTTCAGGAACTGGCATTTCTGATGCCGCGCGACGTCCTTTCCACGCGCCTGCAAGGCGGAGCAGATGCTGCCCGTCAAATTTCACAAGACGCTTCGGAAATTCGCCTGAGGATCGCATCGCAACCCGCCCTGAGCGAGGTGTTGATCCAGATGGGCGTAAATGGTCGCACGTATCTTGAGCGGGTCGAGCAGGAGGAGGAACAGCCGCTGCTGGTTTTGCCAGTCCCGCAAGCTGCCATCGCGTGAAGGGATTGCATCGGTGGCATGAGACTTTGCGACTCGAAAAGACACTTTGTGCGCAATAGCTCCGGTCAAGTTAAACCAACGTGTCACACTCACGTATGTGGTTAGAAAAGCGGCGTGAGGCAAGTATTGCGGCACTTCCGGGTGGAGTGCCCCCATCAGGTGGTCCAGTTTGAATGTTAATGCATGGTCGGCCTTTGGTCTGCCGGAACGATGCTTTCTGGCGCTGGCGGGCGGTCGCCCAAGGCACTATGTGGCCGACCGTAGTGTCGTGGCGCCTCCCTCTTTCGATCAGGATCCGGGCTTCGCGCAATGTGTCGAAAATCTCGCCGTTCAGCGGTTCATCCATTGCCCGGCAGTGGTTTGCCTTGCAAGCCACAAGAGGGTCGGAAACGGGCATTGAAGCTCTCGCAATAGCCATTCTCCCACGCGAAGGGCGGGCAGATTGTGACGGGCGCACGGGTCATATCCATCTCAAGACGGGACGGAAGCTGGCGCGTGGGTCGACCATATTGCGGCATTGGCAGGCGTGGCGCCTGTCGGGCTTCGTGCGCTGCGCCGGTCTGCCGCTTTGATCCCCGCGCCCGCTGAAGAGGACGAGGTCGAGCCGCACGATGTCTGGGCCGATGACATGGTCGTTGCGGAAGGGCCGCACCGGTATGAACAGAGGCCGTCACCGTGCCTGTGACGCGGGTCGAACATTCGCCGGCGGGACTGCGCAGCTTTGTGGCGGACCGGACGCCTGTGGCCGGGTTTGCCCCCGTTGCCTAAGGCTTCTTCTGGCTGGCGGGGAAGGCGGTTATGGCATGCAGACCGCGCCCGCCTTGTCACAATTGGCAGCCTATCTGTGCCTGGGGCGGACACCGCCTTTGCACCGCGCTGTCATCAAAGCGTTTGCCGCAGGGCGGGGGTAATTCACCCTTGAAAAGGACTGGAAAAAAAGGGGGCGCCTGATCGTTTCGAAATTGTTAGTGGTTTTAGACCGCCCTGTGTATGCTTCAATTTATGACATGAGAATAGCCGTACGTGTAATGCGGAAAAGCGACCACCAAACGAGTTGCATACGGACTTGAGCCGCGAAGGGGCCATGGCATGGTCCAGAGTGGCGCCAAGCAAATCAAACGGGGGACGGACATTCTGTCGACTAGACGCTGGGACGAGATTGCTCCCGTAGGGGGCAGGCCATTCATCAAGATGCAGGGGCTGGAAAATCACTTTGTGATCGTAGATGGCCGCGAGATCGGCTTCTTGCCCGATCCTGAGGACTCCGCCCGCATTTGCAACTTCGGAACCGGTGTCGGCGCTGACCAGCTTTTGATTATTCAGCCGCCGACCGGGCAGGGGGCAAAGGCGGGCGCCTATGCGTTCATGCGGATTATCAACATCGACGGAAAAGACGCCGAGGCCTGCGGAAATGCCACGCGCTGTTTTGGCTGGTTGATGCTGGAGGAAACCGGACAGAACGAGATTATTCTGGAAACGGTTGTCGGACCGCTGCGCTGCCGACGCGTGGGGCATAAGATTGTCAGCGTTGAAATGGGCCGGATCACGACAGAATGGGATAGCATTCCGCTGGCCCGCCCTATGGACACATTGCATATGGGTGTGGAAAACGGGCCGTTGTCAGACGGAATTGCGCTGAATATCGGCAACCCGCATGTGGTTTATTTTGTGGATGATCTGGATGCTGTCGACATGGCGGCGGTTGCGCCCAAAATCCAGAATGACCCGATATTCCCGAACCAGGTCAATGTGGGGGCGGCGCAGATGGTGCGCGACGATTACATCCGGTCAACCGTTTATGAGCGTCCGGGACTATTGACGACCGCATGTGGCAGTGGTGCCTGCGTCGCCGTGCGGGCGGCGCAATTGCGCGGATTGACCAAACGAAACCGTGTCACGGTCGAGATGCCCGCAGGCGCGGTCGATATAGAGATCCACATCGACAATTCTGCCGTGCTGACAGGGCCGGTGGAGTTTTGTTTCAGCGGAACGCTGCCAGGACCAGAACGGAATATGGCATGAACGACATCATGATAACCATCGATAAGGTTTGTAAAACATACCACGTGAAATCCCGTCCAGAGCCGGTGCGCGCATTGGACAATGTTACAAACCACATTGATCGCGGCGAGGTTGTCGTGATCATTGGCCCGTCGGGGTCCGGGAAATCGACGCTTTTGCGGTCTTTGAACGGGCTGCAGCAGATCGACAGCGGCACCATCATCATCGACGGTGTCAGCGTGACCGACAAGAAGACCAACCTGAACCTGCTTCGGTCGCAAGTCGGCATGGTTTTCCAGCATTTCAATTTGTACCAGCACAAAACCGCATTGGAAAACATCGTGATGCCGCAGACCGTGGTGCTAAAGCGCAGCCGCGCCGAGGCCGAGGCGATTGCCAATGATCTTTTGAACAAGGTCGGCATTCCCAACCTCGGCGGGAACTATCCTTCGATGTTATCCGGTGGACAGCAGCAACGTGTCGCGATTGCGCGGTCTTTGGCGATGAAGCCGAAAGTCATGCTGTTTGACGAGGCCACATCCGCGCTTGACCCCGAAACCGTCGGCGGTGTTCTGGAACTTATGCGGGGTCTTGCCGCAGAGGGGATGACAATGGCCGTCGTAACGCACGAAATGGGTTTCGCGCGCGAAGCTGCGGACCGTGTGATTTTTATGGATGCCGGTGCCATCATCGAAGAAAACACCCCCGATCAGTTTTTCGACAACCCACAATCAGAACGAGCCCAGGATTTCCTACGACAAATCCTGTAACGGGCCGAAACAACAAGAAACCACAACAATGGAGAGAAAAATGCAAAAATATACTAGACTCGCAGTTGCAGCCGCCAGCGGTGCCTGGCTGGCCTTGATGGCGACGGCATCCTTTGCCGAATCTACGATGGAGAAAATCGTCAGAACCGGGCAGATGACCATTGCCGTTCAGACACAAGGGCCACCCGTCAGCTTTATCGACAAGGCCGGTGAAAGAACGGGTCTTGCCATCGAGCTTGCGCAATTGATGGCCGACGACATGGAAGTTGAACTGGTCGTTCAGGACTACGACTGGAAGGGCCTTATTCCCGCGCTTCTGTCCGGCAAAGCCGATTTCATTGCGGCGGATATGACCCCGACAGCCAAGCGCAGCATGCAGGTCGTCTTTACAGAGCCGGTTTTCTACTCGGAAACCATTGCGTTCGCGATGAAAGACGCAGGATACAAATCCTGGAAAGATCTCAATGTCGCAGGCATCTCTGTGGGTGCGACCCAGGCCTCGTCATGGGCTGATCTCGCGCGCAAGAAGATTTCGAACGCGGAACTGAAAGAGTTTTCCGGTGGCACCGCCCAAACGGTTCAGGCACTGACGTCCGGTCGCATCAACGCCGGTGTATCCGACAAGGCGACGATCGCCGCTTTCATGTCTTCCATCGACGGCCTCGTTGTTCTTGACGGCGATATCAGCCGCGAACCGCTTGGTTTTGCGGTGCGTCCTGACTCGATGCATCTGTTGTTCGCATTGGACAACTACATGCGCCTGATCCGTGCTGACGGGCGTCTGGATGAAAAGCTGGACTACTGGTGGAACACCACCAGCTGGGAAGCGGATCACAAGTAAGATCCCGCCCGCCACTATGCGTTTCACGGCGGCGTACGCGCGGCCGTGATGCGGGCTGATAAATCGAAAATCATCAATACTCAGGAAACCGGATGAGTTAATGGATTGGCTTCAAAGTATCTTTAACTTTCGGATCGTCTCGCAGTATTGGGAAGTCTTCGCGCAAGGCATCGTCAATACAATCTGGATTTCGGCGATTTGTCTGGCTCTGTCGTTGACGTTCGGAATATTCATCGCACTGGCGCGAAGGTCGACCAATCCGCTGATCTGGCGACCTGTCGCAGTTTACATCCAGGCGATACGCTCTACCCCACTGCTGATACAGATCTACCTGATCTATTATGGCTTGCCGTCCATACTGCCGTTCGGGAATTTTCTGGATGAGACTCAAACCGGCATTATAGCGCTGACCATACACACCTCGCCATACATGGGCGAAATCATCCGCGCGGGTCTGGAATCCGTCGATCGCGGTCAGATAGAGGGTGCGCTGTCTGTCGGCATGACCCCTAAACAAACCATGACGAACGTTGTCCTGCCGCAGGCGATTGCGAACGTTGTGCCGCCTTTGCTTGGCCAGACGGCGGTTCTGATCAAAGACACCTCTCTTCTCAGCATCATCGCCGTGTTCGAGCTTATGGGAGCAGGGCTGAGGATGTTTTCGGAAACGGTCATCGCCACGGAAAGCTACGTGACGACCGCCGTCTGTTACCTGGCTATATATTTCATGATGCTAGGGATTTCCGGCTTGGTCCAACGAAAACTGGGCGGTTCCGCCTGGCAGGCAAATTAGGGAATATCGCATGGAATGGTTTGCACATAAGTGGGGTATTATCGACCAACTTTCGCCCTTTTTGCTTCAGGGGCTCTGGATCACATTCAAGATTTCGATCATTGCGATTTTCTTCGGCTCTGCGCTGGGGTTTGTCTTGGGCGTTCTCAAGACGCTGCAAATCTATGCCTTGGAAAAGCTGATTAACACATATCTGCATATTTTGCGCGGATCGCCATATCTGGTCCAGCTTTACATCATCTATTTCGTCTTTCCGTCATTCAACATCGAGTGGCTGAAGTTCGACAGCTTCACGGCGGCAGTGGTGTCACTGTCCCTTTACACATCAAGTTACGTGACCGAAATTGTCGCATCGGCCATCTTCGCCGTGCCAACCGGACAAAGCGAAGCATCCCGCTCGGTCGGTATGACCAAGGCGCAGGCCCATAGGTACGTTATCCTTCCTCAAGCCCTGAAAATGACGATTCCGCCGATGGCCAGTGTCTATGTGATCGTGATCAAAAGCACAGCGGTGCTTTCGGTGATCGGAATCGCAGAGCTGACCCGTCAGGGCGAAGTGGCAATCATGAGAATGCCGGGCGACATCATGTTTATCTACAGCCTTATCGCCGTCTTCTATTTCTTCTATTGTTATCCCGTATTGCGCTTTTCGAAATGGGCCGAAACCCGTTTCGGCACCATCGGTATAGACTTGGAGTGATCAAGCCTTTGACGAAGCCATATGCCGTCGCGGATCGACAATAGCCGATTGAGGCGGGCGGGGCAGTTTATGGCGCATTACCCAAACAGAGATTTTTTTCGAACGGAATCACGTCCATGCCTAAGTCTATGAAAGACGGTGGACCGCGGTCTGTCGCAATTATCGGCGCGGGGATCGTGGGCTGTGGTGCTTCGCTTGCGCCATTCGCTGAAGGTCTTGCCGTGGTTGTTCCGCTTTGCACGCGCGGGATTGCCTGCCGAAGTGGACCGCATTGCGGCCGCGCTACACCCTATCGTCTCGCGCTCTTTGACTGCGGCTTTGTGCGGCATCCCAAAGGGCCGGCGCAGGCATATTTCGACGCCGCCGCGCGGCGGGGCGCGATCCATCTGCGCCAGCGTGTTCGCGGGATTGCCCGATGCGGCGAAGGCGGCGTGACCGTTCATGCCGAAGGGAACACACAGTCGTTCGACCGGTTGGTGATTGCGGCAGGGGCGTGGTCGGCCAGGCTGGTGCGGCAGTTGGGCAAGCGGGTAAGCCTGGATACAGAACGCGGCAATCACGGCGCAGATGGTCGCGGACACCATAGCCGGACGAGCCATGGTCATTGATCCTGCCCCCTACCTGATTTCAAGGTTCTGACCTGTCACGCTCGGTTTTCCGATCACCCTTGCCACCCTGCCAGAGCATTCTGGCCCGCCGCCAGAAGCGGTGGATGTCATGGTTATTGGTAGTGGCATAATCGGGCTTTTGACCGACTGGGAGCTTTCGCGCGATGGCCTTCGCGTTTTGCTGTGCGAAAAGGGCGTGCAGTCGGGTTGGAACTGGGGCTGGCTGCGTCATCAGGGCCGGGATCTGGCGGAACTGCCGATCATGATGGATGCGATGCGCCGCTGGCATGACATGCCGCAGGGCCTGTGCACCGCGATCGGTTTCAGGCAAAGCGGCGTCACCTGTCTGGCCCGTGACGCGCCGCGCATGCCCGACATCAAAGGTGGGAGAATATTCGGAACAGGTGAACGTATGTTATCGGACTGGGCGGGCGGCCCAGTGCGAAATTTATCGGACCTCTGGACATGCAGATTCGATCCTATCCCAGTTTGTCTTTCAGCCGGGACCACGCGATCATTGCCGTGACGGCGGGTTTGCGCAGGAAATGGAACGGGATGGGGCGCAGGTGGGTGACCGGAAAATCGAGGTCTTTCTCGGCAACCCCGGACGCCCAATCGGCCAGCACCTTACCCAGCGCCGTTGCCATCGCCACGCCGCGCCCATTGTAGCCAACCGCCGACATGATCCCCGCCTCGGGGCTGCTCAGGTGGGGGTAATGATCGGCCGTCATTGCCACAAAACCACCCCAGCCATATTTCCACGGAACGCCGCCCAATTGGGGATAAAGCGTTTCCGTGACCGACTTGAGCGATGCAAACTGGCGTTTCAGCCCTTTTTCCGTGTAATCGCCCCGTCCGCCCATCAAGAACCGGCCATCCGCGTCGAACCGGAAATAAAGCAGCAACCGGCGGCTGTCAGAGGCGGAATGACCAAAGGGCAGAATGCTGCGCCGCAAGTTGTCACTCAGCGGATCTGTCGCGATCTGGATAGAGCGGATCGGCACGACGCTGCGCCTTACGCGCGGGGCGACGTCATCCGTATAGCCGTTGGTGCAGATCAGAACGCGCCCTGCCTTTACGGTGCCGTTTGCGCATTTGACAAGATGGCCCGCCCCCTGTTTTTCGATGCTGACAGCGCGGGTATGACCGTGAAGCACCGCGCCCGCCTTCAGCGCGGCCCTGGCCAGACCGATCGCGTAATTCAGAGGGTGGAGCTGGCCGCCACGCTCGTCGATCATACCCCCGAGATAGGCGTCGGTGCCCAGTATTTCGGATGCGTCCTGCCTGGACAGCAGCCGAAGCGGCGCGCCGCGGCGCTGCCATTGTTCGACCCGTTTGGTAATCGTGGTCATCGCGGTCGCGTCATGGACCGGCTGGACCCATCCACGCTGCGAAAAGCCGCAGTCGATTTCATGCCTGGCAATCAGTGTCGCGACAAAATCAGCCGCGCCGCCTGACACTTTGACCGCGCGCGGCCCGAACACCGGACCGAAATGCCGCTCGACTGCGTCCGGATCTTCCTTCAGGCCCGGATTGATCTGGCCACCATTGCGCCCCGAGGCGCCCCAGCCCGGCGTTTCGGCCTCCAGCACCATGGCGCTGATGCCGGCCTCGGCCAGATGAAGTGCCGCCGTCAGCCCGGTAAACCCGCCGCCGATGATAACAACATCCACCTGATGGTCGCCGACAAGCGGCGGACAGTCGGGCGGGGGTGCCGCCGTCGCCGACCACACCGAATTGGCAATGCTGGGCAGTTCGTTCTGTATCATTTCACACACCTCAAAGCCGAAAGATTAATAAACAGCGGGTGTCACCACCCAAAGCACCTCGGTCTCGACCTGTCCGACGGCCCAAAACCGGATCTGTTCCTGCGCATCGAAAGCAAAAGCGTCACCGGGTCCGATTTCATGCAGGGTGCCATTAACCTCAAGGGCGAGGGTACCCGATAGAACGGTGCCGCATTTCGAGCCGCTTGGGTGATTATAGGGCGTGTCGCCCGTTGACCCGCCCGGCCGGATAACGAGCCGCATCATCTGGATGCCCGAGCAGCTGTCGGGCGTCATCAGCTCCTTGATCATCCCCTTGGCCCCAAGATCGAGCGTGCGGCGTTGATGTCTGCGCACAACGATCCGACCAGGGTTTTCATCGTGGCGGTCAAACAGCCAGGACACAGGCATCTCAAGCGCCGCGCAGATCGCGCCGAGCGAGCGCACCGAGGGCATCGACAGTCCGCGCTCTACCTGGCTGAGCAGGCTGACAGAGATACCCGCCTTGGATGCCACATCTTTCAGCGACATATCCCGGACTTTGCGACGCTCTCTCAACCGGCGCCCGATCTGAGGATCGGCTTCAGGCTCCGAGGACACACTGTCGGTCCGGCCAGATCCGCTCGCATCCGATTTGCTTTCCAACATATGATTGACATCCCAAGATAGTTTTGCTCACATTGAAATATTGCGGCATTAATTTCAACCACTATGAAGTCTGCTACGAAACTTTTAGCCGCTCAGCAAAGAAACAGGGAGTAAGATTCACATGAAGTTCAAGTCTTTTGTTCACAAACTGCGCGGTGTGTCGCTGGCGCTCGGCGCGACCCTTGCAATCACTGGCGCGGCCTACGCCCAAACGAATTACAAGGTGGGGTCAACGCCCACTGGTGTTCCATTCACCTTTCTGAATGTCGAGACCAATCAGATCGACGGCATCATGGTCGACATCATCGAGGCCATCGCAAAGGAACAAGGCTTCGCCGTCCAGGTGGACGCGACACAGTGGAGCGCCCTTATCCCCTCGTTGACCAGCGGCAAGATCGATATCATTGCCGCCGCAATGTATGCGACCCCGTCCCGTGCGGAAGTCGTTGCCTTCAGCGACAAGGTCTACTCTTACGGCGAGGGCCTGATCGTGCCGAAAGACGCCGATGTTGCCTATACATCCATCGACGAGATGGAAGGCCTGACTGTGGGCGTTCAGGTCGGTACGGCCTATATCCCGCCGCTCGAAGCAAGCGGAAAGTTCAAGGAGATCAAGATCTACGACTCGCTGGCAGACATCATGCGGGATGTCTCTCTTGGTCGTATCGACGCCGGCTTTGGCGATCGCCCGATCCTGGCATACCAACTTTCCAAAGGGGCCTCGGACGTGCGCATGGTCGAGGAGTACAAATCCCAGATCACAGGCGATGTCGCCATTGCCGTCCGTCTGGACGATGCCGCACTTCTTGCCACGATAAACGAGGGGCTCGGCAAGATAAGTGCCAGCGGCGCACTGGACGCAATCCTGGCAAAATGGGGCATCAAGTAAGAATACCGGGCAGGCGCGACTTCTCGTGCCTGCCCAACATGGAGTGAAAACACATGAGTGAATTTCTGGCCAGATCGGCCCAGTATTTTCCCCTGCTGATGGAAGGCGTGACGCTGACCATCGTGGTGACTTTTTCCTCGGTCATCCTGAGCTCTGTCCTTGGGTTGGTTTGGGCGATCATGGCGGTCTCTAAATCGCGCACCCTTCGGGGGATCAGTCGCACGTTCATTACGATAATACGCGGCATCCCGATTATCGTTCAGCTGTTCTATATCTACTTCGTCCTGCCCGAACTCGGCATAAATCTGACGGCCTTGCAGGCGGGCATCATTGGCTTGGGCCTTGCCTATTCGGCCTATCAAGCCGAGAATTTCCGTGCCGGAATCGAAGCCATCGACAAAGGTCAAATCGAGGCCGCGCATTCCATCGGCATGACCGATGGTCTGATCATGCGCCGCGTGATCCTGCCGCAAGCCGTGCGGATCGTTCTGCCCCCCTTTGGCAATACGATCATCATGCTGCTTAAGGATTCATCGCTGGTTTCGACCATCACCGTGGCGGAATTGACACGGCAAGGCCAGCTGATCGCATCGTCTACGTTTGACAACATGACCGTTTTCTCGCTGGTTGCCCTGATGTATCTGGCGATGGCGTTGCCGCTGACATTCCTCACCCGCTATCTGGAAAAAAGGTATGCCAACACATGATTTCCGTGGACAATATTCACAAATCCTTTGGACCCGTCAAAGTCATCAAAGGCGTCAGTTTCGATGTCAAACAGGGTGAGGTGGTTTGCATCATAGGCCCTTCCGGTTCAGGAAAATCGACGATCCTGCGCTGCATCAACGGTTTGGAAACTTACAACAGTGGGGCGATCATGTTCGACGGGATCAAAATTGATCCAAGCGACAAAAGCATCATAGACGTTCGGACCCAACTTTCGATGGTATTTCAACGCTTCAACTTGTTCCCCCATCGCACGGTGCTGGAAAACGTGATCGAAGGCCCGGTTCAGGTGAAGCGTGAAAAAAAGGCCGATGCCATCGAACTGGGGCGAGAGCTTCTGGATAAGGTGGGGCTATCAGGCAAGCTGGATGCCTATCCGTCCAGCCTGTCGGGGGGACAGCAACAACGGGTGGCAATCGCTCGTGCCTTGGCAATGAGACCCAAGGCGATCCTCTTTGACGAGCCTACATCAGCGCTGGATCCCGAACTTGTAGGCGAAGTGCTGACCGTCATGCGCGATCTTGCAAACGAGGGGATGACCATGGTGGTTGTAACGCATGAGATGGGATTCGCGCGCGAAGTGGCGGATCGTGTGCTATTTCTGGAATCCGGTGTGATTATGGAAGAAGGTCCTGCCAGCGAATTGCTGCGTAACCCCAAACATGAACGAACAAAGGACTTTCTGCACCGCGTCATCAATCCGCTGGAATGATGCAAACCGCGCGACCGGTGAAATTGATCTCGGCGAAACCTGACAAAACGTAACGCGTCTTCCTTTCAGTGTCTTAGATGCCGCTTCGACGCGACAGGAAGTGGGCATAACTCCGAAAAGGCTGGTCAGTCTGCTCCACATGACACAGTGTTGGAGACGCAGGGCAGCAGCGACAACGTCACGCATTCATGACGCAGATCACGGTGGAAGTGCGCCCGGTCAGATTGGGTTGCACGGTTCGAAACATTCCGCGCGGTCTGCGGATAGACCAGTTGATTGAATCGCTCCGAGTTTATCGGAGACCTATAGCTTCATTTCACGCGACCATATCGAACACGTCGCGCTGTGCATAGAAGTTCTCTTCGGCCTCTACTGGCGGGATGTTTCCGATGGGTCCAAGCAGGCGCCGGTTGTTGAACCAGTCGACCCAGCCGAGGGTGGCCATTTTCAGATCCTGCATGTTGCGCCAAGGGCCCTGGCGGTGAACCAGCTCGGTTTTGTAAAGACCGTTTATGGTTTCCGCGAGAGCGTTGTCATACGAGTCACCGACGCTGCCGACCGATGGCTCGATCCCAGCTTCGGCCAAACGCTCGGTGTATCGAATGGACAAATATTGCCCGCCGCGGTCCGAGTGATGGATCAATCCGCC